>JAEYRC010000049.1 GCA_023409675.1 Bacteroidota bacterium | reverse complement strand
GTTAATACGTGCACCATACCGGAACAGCAGATCTTCTATATTCAACCAGCGATCAAAAGCCACAAAATCACTTTTTGTCCGCATCAGGCTGTCCATCTCCGCATACAGGTTATCGATCAGCCAGATCAGCTTTCCGCCATTCATTATATACTGATCGAGTTTCAGCTTCTGACGGTCGGTAAAGGGCTGCGTGGGCTTCACCATCAGCAGGGCATCAAATTCTGAAGGCAACAGCGGAAAACTGTCGATAGGCACAAATCCAAAGGCATAATTGGGCCGAAGGGTGCGCTCAATCAAATCATACACGTTAAAGGTCAGCGGCTGACCATTGCCGGTAAGGTATCCGATCACCGGAATATTTTCCCGGGTCAGTTTTTGGATGGCATGAGCAAACTTATATTCAAGCAGGGCTTCCGCATTGTTGAGCGCTTCGTAACCGGCGGCAAAATTCTGCCCTTCCAGCAGGTCTACAGCCAGTTCCCCGTTTTCCGCGGTCACCAGCGCGCCGGCATACAGTAATCGTTCTTCCTGGGCTTCGCCTGCTGCCGCGGTGACTTTAACGTTGGTGGGCTTTAAACCCAGACTGTCTTCAAGATAGCCGACAAAAGCCGCTTTTTCTTCTGCTTCCATACCCTCACCGGGGCGCTGAAAGCGGATAAATAATTTTGTTCCTGCGAGTTCTTTAAATTCTTCGAGCAGTTCCCGTGAAGCATTGGACAACTGGCGAAACCCGGCCGGCATATCACCGTCAAGAAAAACGGTTATGGTAACGGGATCGTTCAGGTTTTCGAGTAGCGCTTTGGTAGGGGCAGAAAGGGTGTAGCGCTTTTCACTGGTTAAGTCGATACGGTAATGAAATTGCGCGGCCAGGAAATTCACCAGCACCAGGCCGGCAAGAAGTATTAACCACCAATATTTTGAGGACAGGATTTTAGTCATAGAATTATATCAATGGCCCTCAGGCATAACGCAGCATCAGGTTACGCCGGGTAAACATCAGAAAAAACAGGATTACACTCAGAAAATAAATTATATCACGGGTATCAATAACGCCCCGACTTATGCTGTTGTAGTGAAAATCAATACCCAGCATTTCTATATAATAATCTAATCCGGAACGGAACACCGGAATCTGACTGATAGCCGAAAATCCGCTGTACACCAGGAAACACAGGAAAGCCGCGGCAATAAAGGCAACCACGGCATTGGTAGTAAAACTGCTGGTACAGATACCAATAGCAACGAAAACAGCCGAAAGAAAGAAAAGCCCGATATACGATCCGGTAGTTCCGCCGGTGTCAATTCCACCGGTTGCAGACAGCGCATCCACACTTAAAGCATAAAGCAATGTGGGCAGCAGGGCAATTACAACCACCAGCAGCGCGCCCAGGTATTTACCGGCAACCAGTTGGCCAGGGGTGAGTGGCCTTGTTTGCAGAATCTCAAATGTTCCACTGCGAAATTCATCGGAAAAACTGCGCATAGTGATGGCCGGTATCAGCAACAATAAAATCCAGGGGGCAAGGGAAAAATATTCATTCAGTGAGGCATAACCGAAATCGAAAATATTATTGCCGGGGAAGACAAACAACAGCAATCCATTCAGCAGTAAAAACACGATTATGGCAACATATCCGGTCAGGCTACTGAAAAACTGCCGGAATTCTTTCTTACAAACTGACCACATGGTGACGAAAATACGGATTTTCAGTTAGCAACAGCATATGGACAGCTCACCCCATAGTAACAAGGGTCATCATCTTTTGCAGGCACTCCTGTTCACCGGATCCGGTAATTTAAGTATCGGGGTACAGGAGACTTTAATGAAGACCGATCTTACACCGCGAAACTTTCTCCGCAACTACAGCTTCTGCTGGCATTGGGGTTATTGAAATAAAACCCTTTTCCGCTAAGTCCGTCGGAATATTCAAGCGTAGTGTTAAGGAGATACAGCAAACTCTTCATATCGGTCACCACCTTTATATCATTATCCTCAAAAACCTGGTCGGTGGGTTTCGATTCATTATCAAAATCCATTTTATAACTCAGGCCCGAACAACCTCCGCCCACAACAGATATCCGTAAAAAATAACCCGCCTCGGCCGATTTGTCTGATTCGCTCATCAGGGTTTTCACTTTTTGCTTTGCGGTATCACTCACATAGATCATAATCAGGAAATTGAAGTGCAAAAATACAGCTTTATCTGTACAGATGCCGCTGCGGGCAGTTGCCCGTTAAACCTGAAACGATTTCCGCAACTCCTGAAGCAGGGGAATAATTTCCTGCAGGGCTGTGTCAACCTCCTCTGTGGTACTGAAACGGCCGATGCTGAACCGGATGGAGGAATCCGCCGCGTCGTCGGATAGCCCCATAGCCTTCAGCACATGCGAGGGTTTAGGCAGCGCGGAAGTGCAGGCTGATCCGGAAGACACAGCAATTTTACGGGTTATACCCTGTAGCAGGCTTTTAGGCTGAATTCCTTCAAACCAAAGGTTCGATACGGTGGGCAAGCGGTTCGAAGAATCTCCGTTAATATAAACTTGTTGCTGATTCAACAGGCCTTGTTCAAGCCGGTTGCGGAGCGAAGTAAGTCCTTCAGTACCATACCCATCATCCATAATAATTGATGCCGCCTTTCCCATCCCGGCAATACCAGACACATTAAGGGTTCCGCCCCGAAGGCCTTTTTCCTGGCCGCCGCCCGTTAATTGCGGAATGATAGTTACCCGGGGATCGCGACGCCGAAGATACAGGGCTCCCACACCTTTCGGACCGTAAAACTTATGGGCCGATAGCGCCAGCAGATCGATCCCGTCTTCCTGAACATGAACCGGTATCTTACCCACTGCCTGGGTAGCATCACAGAAAAAAAGCACGCCGTATTTGCGGGCAAGGGCGCTGATCTGCTGAACGGGAAAGATCACACCGGTTTCATTGTTTGCATACATGGCGGCAATCATCAGCGTTTCCGGGGTGATTGCCGCTTCCAGTTTGTTCAGGTCGGGGTGACCCAACGGATCAACAGGAATATAACTGATACGCGTACCCGATTTTTCGAGCTGCCGGCAACAGTCGAGCACCGCTTTGTGTTCTGTTTCTATGGTAATAATATGATTGCCTTTCCGGGAATAGGCTTCCAGTACTCCTCTTAAGGCCAGGGTTATCGATTCAGTAGCCCCCGACGTAAAGATCAGTTCCGCAGGGTCAGCGCCGATGAGAGCGGCAACCTGTTCGCGGGCCACGGTTACCGCTTCTTCCGCCTGCCATCCAAAAGGATGATGCCGGCTGGAGGCATTGCCAAAAAGTTCAGTGAAATACGGCAACATATACTCCACTACCCGGGGATCGCAGGGGGTAGTCGCATGATAATCGAAATATATGGGAAATGCTGCCATGAATTAATGCTGATCCGTTCAAATTTAATTGAATTGGAATTAATTTTAGCCGCTGACGGTCTGCAGGAATTACATTCAGGCAAACCACCTTACTTCATCTTCAATCCATCGCATGACCAAACTTGAACATATCGGCATTGCCGTTAAAGATCTTGCCAAATCCATTCCGCTTTATGAAACATTGCTGAATACCGTTTGCTACAAAAAGGAAACCGTCGAATCGGAAGCAGTGACCACCGCGTTTTTTCAAACCGGCGATTCAAAAATCGAATTGCTGCAAAGTACCACTGCAGAAGGGGTGATCAACCGTTTCATAGAGAAGAAAGGCGAGGGCCTGCACCATATCGCCTTTGAGGTAGAAAATATTTATGAAGAAATGGAACGCCTGCGGGTGCTGGGCTTCCGGCTGCTGAACCAGGAGCCAAAAGAAGGCGCCGACAATAAACTGATCTGTTTTTTACATCCCGCTTCCTGCAATGGCGTATTGATAGAACTGTGTATGGATAAACGAAAAATCCCCGGGGGTTACCCGGGGACTGCTATCCTATGAAGACTGCGTAATTTAAAAGTTGAAGCGATTGAGGTACAGATGCCCTCTTTCATCATAAATATGTACAACCACCATGCCGGAAATGCTTTCCCGGTTAGGAATTAAAAATTGATGGGTGCCGCCACGAATTGTTGAATTCGCTATCATGCCCTGGCCGACGGACCAGATGTTTACCGTAGTTTCATTTTGGTCATCTTCAGCGCCAATTTCAAAGCCATCGCTGGTTTGGGCAACATTGAATACCCGACGATCATCTTCCTTACCCAATTCAGTAACCGGAGATATTGTTTCCATACCATTTCTGGATTGCTGCACAATGCGGTAAAACTGTATATTTTTTTTCCCGCTGCGTTTATCGGTAAAAAAATACGGCAGTTCCATGCTTTCTCCCGGAAAAACCATCCCCCGGTTTTCCCAGTTAATACTATCGGCACTTCCCTGAACAACAAAATGATTAAGGTTAGCGTCTACGGGATAGATCCAACTGAGTGTAACCTCATCCGCCGCTTTTACCGTCATCAGCCGGGAAAAGGCCGGAACTTCTGGTGCTGTTTCCGGTGTTTTTACATTTTTAATGCAAAGGGCAACCAGCGCGATCCATATGGTTAGTAAAAGCTGTTTCATACCGTAGCGATTGTGCCGGTTAATTGCAAATCAATGTCCGGGAAATGTGGTGTTTTAGAATCAACAAAAAATTATTGCCTTTTGTATTTATAATCCGTTGGATATCAATACGATACAGGAATGGGAAAATTTTTAGAATAATCCTGTCTACCCAAATAGTCGACGAAACCGAAGCGGTAATATTCCAAAAAAAGGAATGAAGTAGCAATTTTGGAAAAATGATTGAAGGTCATTTTATCGAATAAGTATTGGGCGTGCCCCTTCGGGTCGGGCTATCCGCTTCAAGTCCTCATTCCGCTACGTTGCACTCCGCTTCATTGCGGGCTTTCCGCTCCTATCCCTCACGCAGAACAACAATAATAAGGTAATCCTTTTGGGTTTGGGATTCAATAATTCAAGGTTATTAATATGTCACCCTTTTGGAGTGAGGAATATATGGGCGTCATTAAGCTGTAACTGTTCCACCCCTCAACCTAGATTGATTCGGGCAGGGCCCGCTCAATGACGCCCTGTCAATCACAGCTTAATAATACTGTTAAAATGATTGCTGTTCGTCATTGCGAGCCGAAGGCGAAGCAATCCAGGTTGAGGGTGAAATAGTTATAGCCCGGCACAATTCCAAATCCACCCCGAAGGGGTGATAAATCAATTCATGCCATCTATTCTAATACAAGCTTTAAACCTAAAAGGCTTTCAACATATTAAAATTTGTTGCTTTATTAAAATAATTCAGGTTTCATAAACTTTAATTTGATTTTTTTATATTAAATTTCATTAAGTTTAGTAAAATTTACGGCTTCATCCTGAAAAATGGAGTCGATTGCCATCAGGTTTATTCTCAGTTCATTTGTTATTGCCCCACAATCCGCCAACAAAATTGAGCGGGTTGCGAAACGCCCACAAATGACAAAGAAAAGGCCTCAAAACTATGCTTATATGAAAAAAACCATCTGCGCTGCCGCACGCCGCAGCACGATCCTCCGGGGATCAGCCCGCCCGCTCCTTTACCTGCTCATCTATTGTATTGTTCCACTTGCAACTTTTGCCCAAACCAGTGCGCGAACCATTCGCGGTACCGTTAGTTCCGATGCCGGATCTGCCATCGCCGGGGTAACGGTTACGGTTAAAGGCTCTACGGTGGCAACTGCAACCGATGACCAGGGCGCTTTTACCATTCAGGTACCCGACGACCGCTCCATCCTTGTATTCTCTTCTGTAGGCATGGTGTCGAAAGAAGTTCCGGTAGGCAGCCGCGACCGTATTTCAGTAACCCTTGAAAGTGTATCACAAGACCTGGGTGAAGTGGTGGTGGTGGGTTATGGCACGCAGAAGCGCACCAACCTGACCGGTTCTGTGGCCATTATCGAAACCAAAGACCTGGAGTCGCGGCCCTTCGCATCCACCACCAATGCGCTGCAAGGCGTAGCCGCCGGGGTAACGGTTACCAACCCATCGGGTGCACCGGGCAGCAGCGGTGCCATCCGCATCCGTGGTATCGGAACCCTCAATAATTCAAACCCCCTGGTATTGATTGATGGGGTGGAAGGTGACATGAATGCCATCGACCCAAATCTTATCGCATCCATCAGTGTATTGAAAGACGCGGCTTCTTCAGCTATATATGGTTCACGTGCCGCAAACGGAGTGATTCTCGTTACCACGAAACGGGCAGCCGGTGAACTGCAGATCAATTACCATGCATATGTGGGAGTTCAAAATCCTACCGACCTGCCCGATCGCGTGAATGCGATCGATCATATGGAACTGATCAACCTGGCACACCGGAACTCCGGTGCATCACCGCTGTTTGCCGATGCATTTATTGAAGAATACCGGCAAAATATGGCGTCTGACCCTGACCGTTATCCGAATACCGACTGGCAGAAAGCTGTGCTGCGCGGATCGGGGCTCATGCACAGCCATAACTTATCCGTTTCCTCCGGCGGCGATAAGGTTCGGTTTCTCACCTCAGCCGGATATATGGACCAGAAAGGTCTGCTGGAAACCTCGGGCTTTAAGCGCTATACCTTCCGGAACAATACCGATATAACGTTCAACAATAAACTAAGCGCGCAGGCCGATGTACAATTCATTCAAACCAATACCGTAGAACCCGGACCCGGTCTTTCATCTGTCTTTCTGCAGATGAACCGTATTCCGGCCATCCAGCCAGGTCAATATTCCGATGGTTCTTTTGGAGAAGGCTGGAATGGTGAAAACCCGATTGCTTTTTCAGGTCCCGCCGGAGGATCGCAGATCGAAGAACGTATCCGGCTGCTGGGACGGTTTGTATTGAATTATAAACCGACCGAATGGCTCACGGCCGAACTGCTGGCACAACCCCGCTATGAAGAATTGTACAACGATAATTACAATCGGGCGATTCAATCCTTTCAGCGCGATGGCAGTCCGCTGTTCACCCGGCCTGAAAGAAGTACCCTGGCCAACAGAAGCATCCGCTCATTATACGGCAACTACTATGGATACCTCACTGCACAGCAGCGCTTCAGTGAACACTCTGTAAAGCTGCTGCTGGGTTCATCTGTAGAAACCTTCAATTCGCGCAACTTCCGTGCTTACCGCGATGGATTCACCTTCCCCGATTACCGGGTGCTGGATGCCGGGTTGCAGGATAACCGCGAAGCTTCGGGTAATGCTTCTGAATGGACCCTTCAATCGTTCTTCGGCCGCCTGAATTATGAGTTCAATTCGAAGTATTTATTGGAAATGAATGCCCGTTATGATGGTTCTTCCCGTTTTGCCAAAGGCAATAAATTCGGATTCTTTCCCTCTGTATCTGCAGGATGGCGGGTTTCTTCCGAAGAATTCATGTCGGATATCGGCGCCATCAGCAACCTGATGCTGAGAGCTTCCTGGGGCCGGCTGGGTAATCAGAATATCGGAACCTATCCCTTTGCCTCTACACTCAGCCTGGGTTCCTATACCATGGGCAACCAGATCGTTCCGATCGCCGCGCTGAATGAAATGAACAATGAGCAGATCTCCTGGGAAACATCCGAAATGACCAATATCGGGTTCGACCTGATGCTGTTTAATAAACTGACCATCGGGTTCGACTGGTACGATAAAATCACTTCTGATATTCTGCTCGAGCTGGATATACCCCTGAGTATTGGTCTGGATGCGCCCTATCAAAATGCCGGTAAAGTGCGTAACCGGGGCTGGGAAACCAACATCAGCTATAAAAACCGGCTGGGTAAATTCCGCTATGATATTGGCTTCAATCTTTCTGATGTAAAAAATACCGTGCTCGACCTGAGAGGAGTCAGCCAAACCGGTTTGCTGGTTAGCCGTGAAGGCCATCCTATAAATTCAATCTTTGCCTTAAAAGCCGACGGTTACTTTCAGTCCCAGGCCGAAATCGATAACCATGCGGCACAAATCGGCATCCTTGCACCGGGTGATATACGATATATCAACCAGAACCCGCATGTGATGATGTGATCAATGCCGATGATTATGTAGTTGTCGGAAGTACCATACCACGCTTTACCTATGGTATGAACTTCAATGCATCTTATGGCAACTTCACGTTCAATGCATTTTTACAGGGTGTAGGAAAAGCAGACGGCTATTTATATGGCCGGGCAATTCAGCCTTTCTTTAGCGGAGCATCAGCTTATGAACAGCATAAAGATTACTGGACACCGGAAAACCCCACTGCTGCCTTTCCGCGGCTGACCTGGGGCGATGCGGGCAACAACTACCAGCATTCCAGTTTCTGGATGAAAGACGCTTCATACCTGCGGCTTAAAAATCTGCAACTTGGCTACACTATACCACCGGCTTTTCTGAGCCGGCTGCGCATTCAGCATGCCCGCATTTATGCCAATGGCCAGAACCTGTTTACGATCGATAATTTCTGGGACGGGTATGATGTGGAACAACCGGTGGGAACCGGCACCACCTATCCCCAGGTTAAAATTTATACCCTGGGCATCGACCTGAGATTCTGACCTGTATCTGATCACTGAAAAAAACGACAATTATGAAACCGACCATAGTATTCCCCATCATTGCCTGTATAGTTCTATCCACCACAGGCTGTAAAAGAGACCTGCTTGAAAAGCTGCCCCTGGATTCACCTTCATCCGCCTCATTCTTCAACAACAGAACCGAACTGGATATGGGCCTGCTGGGTTGCTATTCGCGCATCACCAACCGTATATCGCTGAAAGGCGATCTGCCCTGGATCATTACCCTCGACTGCACCTCCGACATTAACTGGAACCGCGATGCGTCCCCTATCGGTTCTTTAGGCAATGGAACAGCGGCTAGTGATAACTCCACAGCCAGAAATGCCTGGGCAGACTTCTACGCGGTAATTGCCAGAACCAATTTTCTGCTCGACAATATCAGCAATGCCGAAGGAAATGTTTCTGCTGATTATATTCAGCAGGCTTCAGCAGAAGCCCGCTTCGTAAGAGCGTACAGCTATTTTTACCTGGTTAATTTCTTCGGAGATGTACCGCTGATCACCAAAAGTATTACGCTTGGGGAAGCACAAATGGAACGCACTCCGAAAGTACAGGTGATCGACTGGATCATTAAGGAGATGGATGAAATTGTCGGGCACCTGCCACTATCTCATCCCGGTCATTCCGGACGGGCTACCAGTGTAGCCGCTCATTTTCTGAAAGCTTATGCTGCCTTATGCGACGGCCGCTGGGCGATCGCAGCACAGGCTTCGAAAGCAGCAATGGATCTTGGACATTATGGTCTGCACCCCGATTATGCGGAACTGTTTACCTATGATGGCGAAACATCGCGGGAACGCATCTTCACGATGCAGTATTTGCGCGGTGTAAACACCCATGTTACCCTGCGGCAGCTTGGTTCACGCCTGTCGGCCGGTGTATCGAACGAAAAACCTACACAGGCTATAGTGGATTCTTATGAATGTACCGACGGACAAACCATCGATAAATCTCCATTATACGATCCGCAAAAACCATATGAAAACCGCGATCCCCGTTTACATATGACCATTGCCGTTCCCGGATCTATCTATCTTGGTTTTCAGTTCGAAAAGCACCCCGACAGTCTCCGTGTATGGAATTATAATGTCAACCCGGCAATAAGGGTGAACAATACCGATGCCACCAATGCATTTGCCACCTTTACCAGCTACCTGTGGAGAAAATGGACGGATGTGAAAGATCTCGGTTTTACGCAGGAAAACGGCATGGATATTATTTTGATGCGTTATGCTGAACTGCTGCTCATGTATGCGGAAGCGAAAATTGAATTGAATGACATCGATAATTCGGTATACGATGCGCTGGATGCAGTTAGGAACCGCGTAGGCATGCCATCGGTTCCGCGTGGCAGCAGCCAGGAATACCTGCGTTCTGTTGTCCGTCGCGAACGTAAAATTGAACTGGCCATGGAAGGTCGCCGGCTTTTTGATATCCGCCGC
>JAEYRC010000014.1 GCA_023409675.1 Bacteroidota bacterium | reverse complement strand
CTTCTTGATACCGCTATCCTCGTCGAGGACAAAAATATCCCGGTGCTGGGTATCAATTTTGGCCGCTTGGGTTTTCTGGCCAGTATCGGTCGTCAGGAACTGGATATCGCGGTGAAGGCGCTGGTTAACGGAACCTACGTAATCGATAAACGGTCGATGATTCATCTGGATGCCAACAGGTCATTATTCAATGACCGGCCCTTCGCGTTGAATGAATTTGCCCTGCACAAAACCGATACTTCTCCCATGATAAAGGTGCATACCTACCTCAACGGAGAATTTCTGAATACGTATTGGGCTGATGGAGTGATCGTTGCCACACCTACCGGATCAACCGGATATTCATTAAGTTGTAACGGGCCGATCGTATTTCCTGAATCGGGAAGTTTTGTCATAACGCCGGTGGCGCCGCATAACCTGAACGTACGACCGATCATTGTGCCGGATAACAATGTGATATCTTTTGAAGTGGAAGGACGTACCGACAGTTTTATCTGCGCCCTGGATTCGAGGAAAGAAATGGTCGACAAGGGCATTCAGCTGGCGGTTCGCAAAGAATCGTTTACGCTAAGCCTGGTTCGGCTGAATGAAGGCAATTTTCTGCAGACTCTTCGCAATAAGTTAAACTGGGGGCTCGATACGCGGAATTAACAGGTCAGGTATACGAAAAAAAGTTTTCCCTTCGTTGGGAGCAGATACATAATTATTATCTTGTGTTTATGAAGAAATTTCTGGTGGTTGTTGCGTGTATATTTTCCGTATCCGGCTTCAATCCGGCAACAGCACAATTTGAGAGTGTGGTCATGGAAGGCGAACTCGGCATCATGCTTGGCGGGGCGCACTATTTCGGCGACCTGAATACCACCGCCTCTGTAAACCGGCCCAAACTTGCCGTGGGCGCATTCTTCCGCAAACAGTTCAATAATTATGTAGGCATCAGGGTGTCGGGGAACTTCGCCCGCCTGGGGTATTCTGATATCTACAATACCGATAATGACTTTCAGCGCCGCAGGAACCTGAGCTTCAATACCAACATTTTCGAACTGGCCCTGCAGGGCGATTTCAATTTTTTCAAATTCATTCCAGGCGACCCTTACCACCGGTTTACCCCCTATATCACCCTTGGCGCCGGTATTTTCAGCTACGATCCCTATGCCTATCTGCAGGATCAGAAAATATACCTCCGCCCCCTGGGTACAGAAGGACAGGGCACTGCAGAATATCCCGACCGCAAGCCGTATAACACCATGGCATTCTGTGTGCCATTTGGCGTTGGCATCAAATATGGCATTAACGATCGCTTCAATATTGGCTTCGAGATCACCCACCGCTTCACCAATACCGATTATATTGATGATGTAAGCAAAACTTATGTGGGAGCCGACAAGTTTCCCCTGAATGCAGGTTTGCCTTCCAATGCTTTGCTGCTGCAGGACAGGAGCTATGAAACCGGCGAAATCCTGGGTATCGAAGGCCGGCAACGTGGTTTTTCGGGGCAGAAAGACCAGTACCTCACCGCAGGCATTGTACTCACCTTCAACTTAACCTCCTATCGTTGTCCTACCGCTGATTAGAATTGCGGAATTAGCGCAAACCCGCTGTCTGTAAGATTTCCCGGTGGGCAATCAAATTTTTGTACCTTTGTGCGCCTATAAAAAAAGCGGTATGGAAAGCCTTAAGGAACATATTGATTTACAGCGACTTCCGGCGCATATTGCCATCATAATGGATGGAAATGGCCGGTGGGCGAAGGATCATGGTCAGGACAGGCTTTACGGACATTATCAGGGAGTGGAAAGTGTGCGCAATATTGTGGAAGGCTGTGCTGAACTGGGTATCGGGTATTTGACCTTATATGCTTTTTCTACCGAAAACTGGGAGCGGCCTTATGATGAGGTGATGGGCCTGATGGAACTGCTGGTGCAGACCATCCGGAAGGAGACGGAAACCCTGAATAAAAACAATATCCGCCTTCATGTAATTGGCGATACCGCCATGTTACCGGAAAGTGCCCGGAAAGAACTGGCGGATTCAATGGAAATGACGGCAGGGATTACGGGGTTGAACCTGGTGATGGCGCTGAGTTACAGCGGTCGCTGGGAACTGGTGCATGCGGCAAAAGGGATCGCGAAAGCGGTACAGAATGCGACGCTTGCCCCGGAAGACATTACCCAGGAAACCTTTCAGCAATACCTGTGTACAGCGGCTTTTCCCGATCCCGAGCTGATGATACGGACGAGCGGAGAATTCAGGATCAGTAATTTTCTGCTGTACCAACTGGCATATGCCGAATTGTATTTTACAGATGTACGCTGGCCCGACTTCAGGAAAGAAAACCTGTATGAGGCGATTCTCGATTTTCAGAAAAGAGAGCGCCGCTTCGGAAAAACCGGAGATCAGATCGCTCCCGGAGCGACGGTACCGGCATCATCATAACATTCAAAAATTCTTAAATGCGGCAGGGACGGGAGTTTAACAAAAGATTTTAATAAAACCCCTTTAATTTGCCCACCATAAACAGATCCGAATGCGGAAGATAACTCCTGGAATTTTTTTTCTTGTTCTATTGTTTCAAACCTACAGGAGCAGTGCACAAAATCCCAACGATACCATTCCCGATTCCATTGATCCGGCATTGGTTGAACTCACCAACAGCCGTGTTCCAAGAGAATACACCATTGCAGGAGTTACCATCAGCGGTACTAAATACCTCGATGAACAATTGCTGAAATCCATTGCGGGCATTAATGTGGGCGACCGGATTCTTATACCTGGCGGCGACGAGTTCAGCAAAGCTATTCTCAACCTCTGGAAGCAAAATCTTTTTGCCGATGTGGAAATATATTTTACACGGCTGGAGGGCATGAACCTCTATATAGAAATCGCGGTGACCGAACGACCCAGGCTGGCCGATTTTTCGTTTAAGGGTGTACGTAAAACCGATGCCGATGAGCTGAAAGGAAAGACCGGTCTGGTAAAAGGTCGTGTGGTAACGGAGAACACTAAACGAAACGCGGTTGATGTTATTGAAAAATATTTTACAGAGAAGGGTTATCAGAGCGCAACGGTAAAGATTGATGAAGTAAATGCGCCCAATCTTGCCAATCATGTTAACCTGGTTATTGATATCCAGCGGGGTGATAAGGTTCGGATTGGTGATGTTGGTTTCTTTGGTAATGAACTGGTAGATGAGCTTAAGCTCAAAAAACAAATGAAGGGTACCAAAGAAAAAACCCGGATCACCCTCGACCCCGAACCAAGAACAAGTCCTTATGGCCAGAATCTTTCTCCCGAATTTTCTGAATACCTGAAAAATATCGGCTTCCTTTCTTTCACCAAAACAAAGGAATTCCTGGATCCCTACTTTCGGTTCAAACTCTTCAGTTCAGCCAAATTCAATGAAACCAAATATGAAGAGGATAAGGCCAAAGTGCTGCAGTATTATAACAGCATTGGCTTCCGGGATGCAACCATCCTTCGCGATACTCAGTATATCAACAGCCGGGGTAACCTGAATGTTGACCTCAAGATCAGTGAGGGCAACCGTTATTATTTTGGCGATATAAGCTGGAAAGGCAATACCAAATATTCCGATTCGGTGCTGTCTATGATCCTGGGCATTAAGAAAGGGGACATCTATAATATTGAAACCCTTAACCGCAAGATCGGTAAGGAACTTACGCAGGAAGGAGGTGACATCAGTGGTTTATACCAGGATGACGGTTACCTGTTCTTCCGTATAGAACCCGTGGAAACCGCTGTATACAATGATACCATCGATTTCGAGATCCGGCTGGTGGAAGGTCCGCAGGCAACCATAAAGAATATTACGATTGCCGGTAACGAAAAAACAAAAGAACACGTTATTCGCCGGGAGATCAGAACCCTGCCCGGTGAGAAGTTCAGCCGTACCGATCTTATCCGGTCTAACCGGGAGATCGCCCAGCTTGGCTATTTCGACCAGGAAAAGATCGGCATCAACCCATTACCCAATCCGGAAGATGGAACGGTGGATATTCAATATACGGTGGAAGAAAAATCCTCCGACCAGCTTGAACTCTCTGCAGGATGGGGCGGAGGTATTGGTTTAACCGGTACACTCGGGGTCTCGTTCAACAATTTTTCGATCAACAATATTTTCAATAAGAAGGCATGGGATCCGCTTCCGACCGGAGACGGGCAGAAACTGAGTATGCGTATCCAGTCGAACGGTAAAGCCTTCCAATCCTATAACTTCTCCTTTACCGAACCCTGGCTGGGGGGTAAAAAGCGGAACTCGCTTACGTTCAGTGTATTTAAAAGTGTGTTCAGAAC
>JAEYRC010000382.1 GCA_023409675.1 Bacteroidota bacterium | reverse complement strand
TCGATGGGTAGTTTCCGGCCATCGGACTTATGAAAATTATAGGTCTTCGATTTGCTGTCGAACAGTTCGCTCATTGCCGGGTCGAGCGCGATAGCGATCTGATCTCCGGGTTTAAATCCTGCTTTAGTTATCGCCAGCATTACCGTTTCAATGGCTTCATCGTTGCTTTGGATATCCGGAGCAAATCCACCTTCATCACCAACATTGGTGCTGTATCCTTTTTGTTTCAGTACCGATTTGAGGGCATGAAATATCTCTACTCCCCAGCGCAGGCCTTCACTGAAGGTTTTGGCACCTACGGGCATCACCATAAATTCCTGGAAGTCGATTTTATTATCGGCATGCGCGCCACCATTCAGAATATTCATCATGGGCACCGGCAGGGTGCGGGCATTTGTTCCCCCTACATAGCGGAAGAGGGGTAAACCAGCTTCCTGTGCGGCAGCTTTTGCGGCGGCCATACTTACAGCCAGCATGGCATTTGCACCCAATTTGGATTTATTCGGTGTGCCATCCAGCTCAATCATGGCCAGGTCAATCCCCGGCTGATCCGCTACTTCCCATCCGATCAGGTGTTCAGAAATAGTTTCGTTTACATTGTCAACGGCTTTGAGTACCCCTTTACCGAGGTAGGTTTTTTTATCGTCATCGCGCAATTCTACCGCTTCATGAACGCCGGTGCTGGCGCCGCTGGGAACAGCCGCCCGGCCCAATACGCCTTCATCGGTAATCACTTCCACTTCCACGGTGGGGTTTCCACGGCTGTCTAATATCTGTCTGGCGTGAATCTCGGCAATGTAACTCATGTGTTGATGTTTTTATCGGTATTAATAAGAGATCGGTTTTTCAGTTTCATGCGCTGCTGTTAGCTGGCGGAATACCGCTTCCAGGCTGTGCGCTCCGGTATGCAAAGAAACTATATTCAGGCTGTGTTGCAAAGAAAGTTCAAGAACCTGTTTTTTTACAGCATCCACCTGGCTTGTCTGTATCCTGAAAACGCGGTTGCCCGTTTCCGTTAGCACGGTGCCTGTGTTGATGGATTGAAGCAGTTTCGGAGCAACAGGATCCTCAAATGTTACCGTTACCGTTTGCTGTTCTGCTCCCTGCACCCGCAGCCGGTCAAGAGTATCGTCGGCCACCAGGTTGCCTTTGTGTATGATGATGACCCGGTTGCAAATGGCTTCCACCTCCGGCAATATATGTGAGGAAAAAAGAATGGTCTTTTCTTTTCCGAGGGTTTTAATCACTTCCCGGATCTCCATGATCTGATTAGGATCCAGTCCGGTTGTTGGTTCATCAAGAATCAGCACTTCAGGATTGTGGATCAGCGCTGCGGCCAGTCCCACCCGCTGTTTATAGCCCTTCGACAACTGGCCGATTTTTTTGCCCCGTTCCGGGCTAAGGCCTACCTGCTCGATAACACGCTGAATGGCCTTGCGCGAATCGGTCAAACGGTGTATATCGGCCATGAAGCCCAGATATTCGCGGATATACATATCATAATATAACGCGTTGGATTCCGGCAGGTAGCCGATCTTTTGTTTTGCTGCCCGGGGATTTTGAAGAACGTCTGTTCCACAGACCAATGCCCGTCCGCTGTCGGGTTGCAGGTATCCGCTGATGATCTTCATGGTAGTGCTCTTCCCTGCGCCGTTGGGCCCCAGAAATCCTACAATTTCTCCTCCCGGCACCGAAAAGCTGATTTCATTCACCGCCCGTTGCGCTCCATAGCACTTGAGCAGGTTTTCGACTTGAATCGACATAGCTACAAACCTACTGAAATAAAAAATATGCTGAGCGCTGGCAATATCCGCTGCCGGATGTCGCGGCGAGGATGGCCGGTATTTCTTTATGCGCCGTCATCTCCCGAAAAGTCATCCTGCTCAAACTCGCCTTTCCATACATACCAGCCGAAAATCATCAGCCCGGCGGCAATCGGGGTGAAGATGCTGATGATGATGATCCAGGGAATGGGCTGATGGATATCACCGCTGCCTCCGCTGACGATATTCGTATAGGCCGATTTAAGCAACAGAAACAAAACGACCGGTCCGATAAGCAACCAGAGCAGGCCTAAATAACGTTTAATTGATTTCATCTCTTTTTCGGTTAAGGTTTACCGGTTCAGGTATCGTTGTGTCTTGAATTATTTATGTACAAGGCCCCGATTACAAAGCACAAGGCCGCTACGCCAATAGGGTACCAGAGCCCGGAAAATGCGTCAGTACCGGGTATGGTGGTAATCAGCAGGGCAATGAACGGTACCATACCCCCAAATACCCCATTGCCGATATGGTAAGGCAGCGACATAGAGGTGTACCGGATGCGGGTAGGAAACATTTCCACCAGGAAGGCGGCAATGGGTCCGTACACCATCGTCACAAACAAGACCATAATCGTTATAAGCCCGATCATTTTCCATTTCGGTTTTGTTCCGAGCAGTACTTCCTGCCGTACTGTGGCCGTGCCGTTCTCCGGTTGAACCCTGATTTCCCGGTGGCTGCTGCCATCTTCAAAATATCGGGCTGTAGTTTCCTGCGGAAGTCCGGCAAGGGTGGCGGAGGAAAGGGTTTCCTGTTTCACCACGGTGCTGTGTGTGGCTACCTGCGCGATGGAATACAATTCTTTGAATATGGGCCGGTAAAACAAAACGCCCAGCAACATCCCCGCCAGCATGATATGTTTGCGGCCGATCTTATCGGACAGGCTGCCAAATAGTATGAAAAAGGGTGTCGCGATCAATAGGGCGATCAGGATAATGGTATTGGCCTGTTCGTATTCCACCATACACTGTGTAAGCATAAAATGCTGTGCGTAAAACTGGCTGGTATACCAGATTACACCCTGACCCATCGTTGCCCCGAAGAGCGCCAGCAGCACCATCTTGAAATTGAGCTTTTTGCCAAAACTTTCTTTGAGCGGATTGACGGCTGTTTTACCCTCTGCTTTGAGTTTCGAGAAGAGGGGCGACTCGTTCATTTTCAGCCGGATGAAAATTGACACTACGACCAGCACGATTGATAATAAAAAGGGATAGCGCCAGCCATCGCCTTCCGTGAATTCTGCCACTCCTACAATGTTTCTAACGGTGAGGATCACCCCAAGAGAGAGAAACAGTCCCAGCGTTGCTGTGGTCTGAATCCAACTGGTGAAGAACCCTCTTCGGTGCGCGGGTGCGTGTTCGGCGACATAGGTAGCGGCGCCACCATATTCTCCGCCCAGTGCAAGGCCCTGCAATAAACGCAGGATCAGCACCAGGAAAGGGGCCCAATAACCGATAGAAGCAAAGGAGGGTACCAGGCCGATCAGGAAGGTGGAACCTCCCATCAGTACCAGGGTGAGCAGGAAAGTATATTTCCGCCCGACGATATCCCCCAGTCGCCCGAAGAAAAGGGCGCCAAAGGGCCGAACAATAAAGCCGGCCGCAAAGGTGGCCAGGGTCGATAACAGGGCTGCCGTGGGGTCGGTGGCCGGAAAAAATTTCTGCGCGATAATGGTAGACAGGGTGCCAAAGATGTAGAAATCGTACCATTCAATTAAGGTGCCTACTGAAGAGGCGGTGATAACTTTCCAGATGCCTTTTGCCATACAATGCTGCTTGGGATATAGATCCTGCTTAGTGAATAATTGCGCTTACCAGTTACTGTTAGTAGCCTTCTTTAACCGCCACACCGATTTTGGAATCGGCGGTACCGTAATATAAAAACCATTTATTTTGGAAATATACTAATCCTTCCGCAAAGCAAACCTGATTAACCTGTCCCTCTGTTTCAAAAGGTTTGTCTGGTTTCAGAAACCAGGTGTCCATTCTGTTCAATACCTTCATCGGGTCATCGCGGTCGAGCAGTACCTGCGCCACCGTATAGGTTCCTTCAGCCAGGGTGCTATCGCCTTCGGCGAGGTTGCGACTGTTATAGATCAGTAGGATACCCTTGTCCGTTAGCCGGGCCGCCGGGCCGGGTTCTACCAGGTCGCTGTCGAATTTCCCGGGACGCGGACCGAACACCTGGCGAACCGCTTTTAATTCTTCGCTGTTGCGGTGAAAGGTGCTGGGGTATTGGCTACTGTCGGCATATTCCACCGGCGTCCAGTGAATCAGGTCATCCGAGGTGGCGGCCATGATGTTGACATCACCCCAGTACATCCAGTATTTATTCTTAATGCGGGTGGCCCTGATGCGCCCATCCTCTTCATAGGTGGCGACAATAGCGCCTGATTTCGACCACTTGCCGGTATACGGATCACCCGGCACAGTGCTGAAGGCGGGGCCATGTTTGGTCCACTGCCGCAAATCCGGAGAAGAAGCGATCATTAACCTTGCCTTGTCACCATCATAAGCCGTATAGGTCATAATAAATTCACCAGTTTCAGCCTGAACCAGGCGCGGGTCTTCACAACCGCCTTCCCATTCATATATTTTCTGATCATCATTATCCGGAAAGAATACCGGTTCGGGATGGCGCGTAAAATGCAGGCCATCATCACTCTCCGCCAGCCCTATGCGGGAGGTTCCGGCATATTTTCCCACGCTGTCTTCCGCCCGGTACAGCATCATGATTTTACCCTGGTGTACCACCAGGGCCGGGTTAAAGACATCCTTCACTTCCCAGGCGACCTTTTCCTGGCGAATGGGGCAGAAAAAGGTTCCGGTTCCGGGCGTCAGTACCGGATTCACAGCATCGGCCTTCATAAAGGGCAGCATCGTCCAATCCCTGGTATCCGTCGTTGCGGTGCCGGCGCACGAAAACAATACTAAAAGAGGTGAAAAAAGGAGCGGCAGCAGTTTGTTCATGTTATCCAAATGTTAAGGTTAGCCGTGAAATATGGTTGCTTCTCTATTAATAAGGTTCTGCGTTCTATCGAGGTTAAAAATGGATTAGAATTTTAAAATGCTGTATGGTGGATTTTGGAATGCCGCTTCTAAAGTATTATTTTTGTGCCACTTCGTATGCAACGGAAGAAAAAAACATACAATGTATTACAGCGGATCACCTCAGTTTTTCTGATGCTGACCCTGGTATGGCTGACGATCAGCATTCCGTATGTCTACAACAGTCAGCTTCAGCTCGCTGCTGATGGCGTTTCCGTCGGCATTCCACTTTCGGTTACGGCTGAAGAAGAATCACACAATCCATTTGGAAATACCACTGAAGAAAAGGGTCCGGGAAATAACTCCATGGCCGAAGAGTATCTTCATGGTAATGAGGAGTCTGGCGGTTTATTTACGGCTACCTCTCCTATGTATAATTGTGTTGACTGGGGAACCTACCATGCCTTTCATGGTGAACTGCTGGTTCCTCCTCCCAATCAGATTTAACCCGCATTTTTTATTCAACTGATGCATTTCATGCATCCCTGGCTATTACAGCCTTCCTGACAATTTACTGTTCGTAATATTTCCACACGTATGTGCTGTTATAGCTATAACTGCACGCAAAACCTGTATATAATGAGAAAACACTCTAAAGAGTATCTGGAGACCCTGACTCCATGCCAGGGCTATGAATTATTGGTAGAAGGAAACAAGCGTTTCCTTAATAACCTGAAAGCTGATCATGATCATCTTGAAGTGGTGAATCAGACCCGTGAAGGGCAATATCCTTTTGCGGTGATCCTGAGTTGCATGGACTCGCGTACCTCGGTTGAGCTGATCTTTGACCAGGGTCTTGGCGACCTGTTCAGCATCCGCGTAGCCGGTAATATCGTTAATGACGATATCCTGGCAAGTATTGAATATGCCGTAAAGTATGTTGGATCAAAAGTACTCATGGTATTGGGCCATACCAACTGCGGGGCGATCAAAAGTGCCAAGGCGGGTGTGACTGACGGACATATAACGGGATTGCTTAAACGAATCCAACCCTCCCTCAGCAAATCCATGCTGCGCGAAGACAGCGATAACCAGTTTGGCGATAAGGTGGCCTACGCGAATGTTGAAAACAGCCTGGAAGAGATCATTACCGGAAGCACGATTGTTAAAGAGATGTTCGAGCGCGGTGAAATCGGTCTGGTAGGTGGTGTTTATAATATTGAAACCGGAGAAGTTGATTTCTTTAAAAATCTTACCGGAGCCTCCAATTCTGAGAAAACTGTTGAGCTGAAGGCTGAACTGAACCATGTATGATTGATGAATAGCTGATTATGTGACAATGTAAAAATCTTATCAAATGAAGTTAACAACTAAGTATATTAAGTCTGATGTTTTATCCGGGCTGGTCGTTTTTCTGGTGGCGTTGCCACTGTGTCTGGGTATTGCGGTAGCCAGCGGGGCTCCGCCTTTTGCGGGGGTTATATGTGGTATCATCGCCGGTACAGTGGTGGGTTACCTCAGCGGATCCAATGTTAGTGTATCGGGTCCGGCAGCCGGACTTATCGCCATCGTACTGGTAGCGATTACGGATCTGGGTTATGAAACCTTCATCGTAGCCGTGGTGATCGCCGGATTATTACAACTGATCATGGGCTTCCTGAAGGCCGGATCGTTCTCCAGTTATTTTCCAACCAGTGTGATTGAAGGGATGCTTGCCGCGATTGGTATCATCATTATCATGAAGGAAATTCCGCATGCCATTGGCTACGACAAAGCGCATGAGGGCGACTGGTTCTCACTGGAAGGCGGCGAGGGATCGGGCTTTTTTACCGAAATTATCAATGCGATAAATTTCGCGCATATGGGCGCCATCCTCATCACGGTGTTATCCATAGCCATCCTTGTCGCTTTTAATAAGGTACCCGCGTTGAAACGGATCAAAGCAGTGCCCGGTGCCCTGGTGGTGGTAATAATGGGTATTCTACTCAATGAGCTGTTCAAAAGTACCGGATCACCCATGGCCATTTCGCAGGAACATCTCGTTACCCTGCCCACCGCATCATCTTTCAATGATTTTATCGGTCAGTTTACCACACCGAATTTTGCAGCCATCACCAATCCTGAAGTCTGGATCGTAGGGGTAACCATTGCCATTGTGGCCAGTATCGAAACCCTTCTATGCCTTGAAGCCGGGGATAAACTGGATCCGATGAAACGTTATTCCAGCCCTAATACTGAACTTAAAGCACAGGGTGTAGGTAATATTCTTTCCGGTATGGTGGGCGGTCTGCCCATGACTTCCGTTATTGTGCGTACCACAGCCAATATCACTTCCGGAGCAAAAACACGATTGTCCGCGATGACGCATGGCGTTTTACTGCTGCTGACCGTAGTTGCCATACCCGGCCTGCTGAATAAGATACCAATGGCCTCCCTTGCTGCCATTCTGATCATGATCGGTATCAAACTGGCCAGTCCTAAAGTGTTTAAACATATGTGGCATACCGGCAAACACCAGTTTGTTCCCTTTGTGGTAACCGTAATCGCGGTGGTGATGACCGACCTGCTCAAAGGTGTTGGTATTGGT
>JAEYRC010000344.1 GCA_023409675.1 Bacteroidota bacterium | reverse complement strand
AATTTTGTAACCGCACATGATGGCTTCACGCTGCACGACCTGGTTTCCTACAATGAAAAACATAATGAAGCCAATGGCGAACATAATATGGATGGGGAGTCTGAAAACCGGTCATGGAATTGTGGTGTGGAAGGCCCTACCGATGATGAAGCCGTAAACAGGCTGCGTAACCAGCAGAAAAGAAATTTCTTAACCACCCTGTTATTGTCGCAGGGCGTACCCATGATTGTGGCCGGCGATGAATTAAGCAGAACGCAGGGTGGAAATAATAACGCGTACTGCCAGGATAATGAAATTTCCTGGCTCGACTGGGAAAATGCAGATACAG
Organism: Bacteroidota bacterium; assembly: GCA_023409675.1. GTDB lineage: Bacteria > Bacteroidota > Bacteroidia > Chitinophagales > Chitinophagaceae > Flavitalea. The sequence continues at coordinate 11,824 of JAEYRC010000344.1, read as the reverse complement.
ACCTGCTACAATTTACCCGTAAACTTATAGCGTTGCGGAAGTCGCATCCGGTATTTACCCGGCGGCGCTGGTTCAAAGGGCAGGGTATACCCGGAATGAAAGTGGAAGATATTGCTTGGTTTTTACCCGAAGGTGCGCGCATGCACAGCGAGCACTGGAACCAGGATTTCGCTAAATCACTGGCTATTTTTATCAATGGTCTGGCCATACGTGGTCAGGATGCCCGGGGTGTGCCGATAATCGACGATAATTTTTACCTCATGTTCAATGCCTGGCATGAAGCATTGGATTTTAAATTGCCTCCGGCAAAATATGGCAGCAAATGGTTGAAAATATTGGATACCTATACCGGTGAATTATATGATAACCTTTCGTCGCATGCAGCACGGGATACCATCCGGGTAGAAGGCAGGAGGATCCTGGTATTCAAACACCGTAACAGGCCCCGCGTTAAACCCGTCAGCAAGTTATCTGTAGAAGGTATTTAAAGGAAGAAGGCTGCTGGTCGTATATAAAAAAAAGCTCACTGTAGAAACAGCGAGCGTTGAACACTATTTACAGTGCACATGAGAATATATTCAGATCTGCCGCACATTAATGTGCATGCATCCATTTTTTAAATGCAGGGGCTGTCAGCTGGCTTACCACAATAACATTGTTAGCGGGTTTAACCGACATGTCTATCAGTAGCTTGACCCGGTCGAGAGCCTGAAATCCTTTAATATAAAATGCATTAATAATGAACTTTCGGTTAGCCCTGAAAAACAGGTGGTCGTCCAATACCGCTTCCAGTTTTGTAAGATTTTTATCCGTCATATATTTCTGACCGTCGCGGGTAATGGCAAAAACAATTTTATTTTCTGTTACAAACATGGCGATCTGCATTAGCGGTAAAGCAATATATCCGGATCCCTTGCGTACGATGAGCAGTTGCTTTTTTTCCCGATTGACTAAAACCTCTGTTTCGGCTGTTTCTTCAAAATATAATTCTGTATTCATAGCTTAACATCCCTTCGGTTAACAGATCGAATATACAATGCCGGTATGCTCCGGTCAATTCAAATGGTATGAATGGCATAATTCATTAATAAAATCGGTTGTTGATCACCGTTAACTATTGTCGCTTATCGCGTCATCGTATTGTCATGACGACTATGAAACAGAACTATTATATTGAAAATCAATTTTATACAATGTTACGTTCAGCTATGCCAAAAATCTTTATAAGCATATAATTGATAAAATTTTACCGTTCTGTTGCAATTGGCTTCAAGATAAATTGTGTTAGGAACGCAACCTTCATGATAAGCATTCAACTTCAGGATTGCAGAGTTCATGCACTTTCGATGCTTACAGAAGCAGGAATAATTTTATTATTAACGGATGCTGGATGGAAAATTACAGTATCATCTTAGAAATATGATTTCAGTAGGAAAAAATCATATTTCAGTAATTCATCGACGCAATCAATATGAAATTTTTTCAATCCGGTTGTCTAGGTAAAAAACAGACAATATGAGAAGGATTTTTTACCTGCTATCAGGCTTATTATTATTCGGCTTAAATGCCGCTGCGCAAACACGAACCATTTCAGGAAAAATTTCGGATATGAGCGGAGTTGCTGTCCCCGATGCTTCGGTTATGGTAACCGGAAGCGCACAGGGAACTGTAACCGATGACCAGGGTAACTTTACCATAACGGTACCCGCTTCCGCCAAAAGTCTGACGGTTTCTTCCGTTAACTATGCCACCCAGGTGATTTCCCTCGGCGCCTCCAATGTGCTGAACATCATTCTTCAGCCTGCGGAAGATGAACTTCAGGAAGTGGTAGTAACGGGATATACCGTTACCACAAGATCGAAATCGCCCGTTGCTTCTTCGGTGGTCACTTCAAAAGATATTGAAAACATTCCTATTACCAATGTTAACGATATCCTGCAGGGAAAGGCTTCAGGGCTGACCGTAATGAGTACATCAGGGCAACCCGGGGCCAGCAGTAATGTTCGGATACGTGGAGTAGGGTCGATTAGCGCTGGTGCATCACCGGTATATGTTATCGATGGTATTATTGTTGAACGCGGCCAGTTTTTTGACGGTTATGGCGGTTCAACGCAGAATAATGACATTCTTTCCAACCTGAACCCCAATGATATTGAATCGGTAACGGTGCTCAAAGATGCCGCGGCACTGGCGCTTTACGGATCCCGGGGAGGTAACGGGGTAATTGTGATCACCACTAAAAAAGGTAAAGCTGGCGCATCACGGATCAATGTTACGGCTCAATATGGTAAAACGCGGCCCAGCTTTGGAAACTGGGAAATGATGAACGCCCGGGAAGTGTACGACTATGAACGTGATCTGTTGGCACTGAACGGTTATTCTCAAAACTTCATTGATGAATACCTTAATCCTGGTTTGCTGGATAAAACCTTTAACTGGGTAGACGCTGCCTTTGTAGAGGGGTCTGTTCAAAGCTATGACCTGTCCCTGTCGGGAGGTAACGAGAAAACCAGGCAATATTTCTCGCTGGGTTATTACGATCAGCAGGGTACCGTGCTAAACAGTGGGTTCAAACGCTTTAACGCGAACCTGAGTCTCGACCACCAGGTTAGTGGACGGCTTAAAGTAGGCGCCACCTTCAATACCTCTTATTCAAATACCCTGAATGGTGATGGTGGAAGTTATTTTTCGAGTCCGATTTTGAACGCCTTTGCCAACAGCCCCTTATGGATGTATCCTTATAAAGAAGATGGCTCCCTGTTTGTGGGCAATGAAGATGAATTTTCAAAGAACAGCGGGAATAACCTGGCAGGCGATAAATTTCTCTATTCCTCATCCCTCAATTATAACCGCCTGTACCAGTTCAGGGGACTGGGAAAAATCTTTGGAGAATTCGCACTAACCAACTGGCTTACCCTAAAACAAAATGTAGCCATTGATATGATCTTCGCCAGGGAAAAAAGTTTCTTTGATCCCACTACCGGCAATGGCATTAACATGACGGATCCTTCAAAAAGCGGTATTATATACGAAGGCTTGAATAATCCGGTTACCTATACCAGTCAGTCCTCACTCAGTGGTAATATCAGTCTGGGTGAAGGTCTTCATGATTTTCAGTACCTGGCCCTCATGGAATACCAGCGTTTTAACCACAGCAGTTTCTATGCGGAAGGTCTTGGGGTAGCTAATGGTGCCCTGCAGGTGCTGAATGTTACCGGTACGCCCAATACAACCTCCGGGAATATCACTGAATACAGTTTCCTGTCGTACCTGGGACAACTGAACTATACCTTCAACAATAAATATTCTGTTACGGGTTCTGTTCGTCGCGACGGCTCATCCCGCTTTGGTAAAGAGAATCGCTTTGCAACATTCTATTCCGTAGGCGGATCCTGGCGTTTGAGCGAGGAAGCCTTCATGCAAAATCAGTCTGTATTCAGTGATGTTCGGTTGCGGGCAAGTTATGGTACATCAGGGGTGGCGGATTTCGACAACTATGTCGCCCGGCAATTGTATGAATTTACCACCGCGTACGACGGAACACCGGGTAGCGCACCTTCAACACCGGGAAATCCAGGCCTGACCTGGGAAAAAAACGCGCAGGCCGACATCGGACTTGAGCTCGGTTTCCTGAATGACCGGATTCGCGCTACGTTTGATCTATATAGAAGAGTAAGTTCTGATCTGTTGCAAAATGTTCCTGTTTCACGAACCAGCGGCTTTACCACTATTCAGTCGAATGTTGGAAAACTGGAAAACAAGGGTTTTGAACTCACCATAAACAGCGCCAATGTGAGAACCCGGAACTTTCAGTGGTCAACCGATCTGAACCTTTCCTATAATCATAATGAAGTGCTTAAACTCTATAATGGTCAGGATATACCGGGCGGTACCCTGGCAAGAACCCGTGAAGGATATGCTATCGGCGATTGGTTTCTGCCCGTATGGGCCGGTGTTGATCCCGACAATGGTGACCCCCTATGGTTGCTGGCCGATAAAACAACCACCAACTCTTATGCTGTAGCCAGCCGAACAGCAAACAGGCAGTTTGTCGGCTCTTCCATGCCACGCTACCTGATCGGGTTGAACAATAGCCTGAATTATAAAGGTATCGGTCTTAGCTTTTTCTTCTATGCCATGACAGGCAGTAAAGTGTACAACCAGACCATGTCGCTGATCGATTCCGACGGACTGCGTTACGGGTGGAATTATTACAAACATGCCGGTGACAACTATTGGACCACACCCGGCCAACAGGCCGACAGACCGAAGCCCATGCTGGGAGGGAACAAAAACTCTGTTTCCGCATCTACACGATGGCTGGAACGCAATGATTATATCCGTTTACGGAATATTACCCTATCCTATACACTGTCTGCGGGGGTAACGGAAAGGCTTAAGCTAAATCGGGCGCGCCTGTTCCTTACCGGCACCAACCTGCTTACGTTTACCAACTATAAAGGAGTGGATCCCGAAAATGCATTAGGTGGAAACGATATATTCAAATATCCGGTTAATAAGGCGTTAACTGCAGGTCTGGAAATCACTTTATAATTCTTAATCATTTTAATATGCGTAACTATATCATCATAACCTTTTTAATAGCGGCTTTGCTGAGTGCCGGCTGCAATAAGGAGCTGGAACTTGAACCACACGATTCCCTGTCAACTGAAACAGCATTGAGTACACTCAGTGGTATCAAGGCCGCGGTTGCGGGAATGTATGCCAACCTTCGCGATGCAGCTTATTACGGACGTTCGATGTTTCTGTACGGCGATGCCAGCGCCGATGATATCTATATCTCGAAAGTTAACAGTAACCGGTATCTCAGTACCTATCAGCGCAATTATGCTGCCGTCGATGCTGATGTGCTGGCCATGTGGACGCAGATGTATAGTACGATAGCACGGGCGAATAATATCATCAATAATGTAGACAAGGTACAGGGTTCAGCAGTGGAAAAAGACCATCAAAAAGGGCAGGCCCTCTTTATCAGAAGCCTCGTCTACTTCGATCTGTTACGGGTTTTTTCCAAACCCTGGTATCAGGGTAACGGCGTTCAGCCCGGTGTGCCGCTGGTGCTTGAGTCAGATGTGCGGGCAACTCCTGCACGTAACAGTGTTGCTGAAGTGTATGCGCAGATCATCGAAGACCTTCAGGATGCCAAAATATTACTCGCCGGAACAACTGAAGATGATAAAATTCGGGCATCAAAATATGCTGCCGCGGCCTTGCTGTCGAGAGTGTATCTGTATAAAGAAGACTATCCCGCATCAATAACCGAAGCTTCAGTGGTGATCGGTGCCGGTTACGATCTTACCGAAGTGGAGGAACTGGATGACTTTTATGCTTCCACAGCTTTTGGCGAAGAGATCTTTACCATTCGTTACCTGAGCAATGAAAATCCGGGTTCAAATAACCTCGGAAACTTTTACCTCAAACCCGGTTATGGTGATGCCCGGGTGTCGCCTGATCTCATCAGTGTTTTTGATCAGCAGCATGATGTCCGCTATCAACTGTTCATCAGTCCGTTCAGCAGCAGTCCCACTGAATTTCAGAATAATAAATTTACCGGGCAGGAAGGTGTACAGGGTTTATACAGTCCTAAAGTTTTGCGCCTTGCGGAAATATACCTGAACCGCGCGGAAGCCTATGCGAATTCCGGCCAGGCGCAACTGGCATTAAATGACCTGAATGCCGTTAGAACCCATCGCGGATTGAATGCGCTTTCCGGGCTGGCGGGTGATGCGCTGCTGGATGAAATTTTGCTGGAAAGAAGAAGAGAGCTGATGTTTGAAGGTCACCGCTTTTTCGATCTGATCCGCAATGGCCTCCCGGTGATCCGTAATTATTGTAACGAGGCCACCCAGGTTACCAGCATCAATTGCAGCTTATCCGCGACCGACGATAAGATTGTGGCACCTATTCCGCAGGCCGAACTGGATGCCAACCCGGCAATCCGAAATCAGCAGAACAGCGGCTATTAAGTTGCATTTTCAATCAGCAAAAAAACCGGGATATGCTCCCGGTTTTTTTGTACCCGGTAAAGCGTTTAACCATGCCGGTATAACTATGCAGAAATGTTATTGTTTATAAATAGGAATCAGAAAGCGGCCATGAAGTTTCTCGGAATAATACAATGTTGAAGATGCTTTTCGGAGAATGACCCCGGTGATAACTCCTGAAATGGTACCGGGTTTACCGGATGTGCCGCGTTTATATTGATCGATCACCATTTTTACACTGCCTACTCCGGCACCGTATCGCTTACTGTGAAAGGAAGTGATGACGGAACCCTGTTGCATAAACAGGTTGAACTGATCGGGAATATAGGTCCCTTCACTATAATCTTCCAGTTTCAGCTCCAGGTTAAAGCAATAACTGTTCGGTGGATCGCAGTATCGGGTTGACACTGTAATCAACCCGCTACCGTCAGCCGTACCGCGGATGACATTCGCCGGGGTCAAGCCCGGATTGTCTTTAGCGATTCCGGAATAGAAGCGCTTACCTTCTATAACAAGATCAAAAAAATAATTTGCTGATTCTGGTGCGGGCTGCTCTTTTTTGGAGCAGGATATTCCCTGGATTCCAACAAGGGCAATAAAAAGTAAGCATCTTAACATACCGGTAATTAACGTAAATTTCCAAAGATTATTCGCAGGCCAGGGCGTTTTCTTTTATGACAACTGATATCGTCTTTAAACCTGTATACCTAAACATACCCTGATGTTCAGAAACCAGGGTTTTGCTAACAATTGTTGCTATGGAAAAATTACCACTCCCGGAGCTGGACAGCCCGATCTCTATTCCGCCGCATCAAATCAGTGCCTTTCAGGAGCATGGACATACATTGGTCAGAAATCTGCTGACAGAACCTGAAATCCGGGCATACCGGGAGGCGATCGTACAAACTGCCCTTGCGCGTAATACCGAAACACGCAGTTTTGAAGAGCGCGATACTTATGGCAAAGCCTTTCTCCAGATTATGAACCTATGGCTGGCAGATGAGGGAGTGCGTAGTTTTGTTTTGTCGAAACGCCTGGCAAAAGCAGCCGCTGACCTGCTGGGTGTACCCAATGTTCGGCTTTACCACGATCAGGCATTGTTCAAAGAGCCGGGTGGGGGACCAACACCATGGCACCAGGATCAGTATTACTGGCCGATCGATACCCCGAATACCATAACACTTTGGATGCCGCTGGTTGATATTACAACAGATATGGGCATGCTAACTTTTGCATCGGGTTCACATGTCAATGGGCGGATATTTAATTATGAAATATCGGATCAATCGGAGGCTGAATTCCAACAATATGTTCAGCAGCAAGGATTTCCTGTAACCCGCGCACAGCAGATGCAGGCCGGTGATGCCACCTTCCATTACGGCTATACCATACACAATGCGCCCGGAAATAATTCAGCTATTATGCGGGAGGTGATGACGGTAATCTATGTTGCCGATGGAGCCCGCATAACACCGCCCCAGCATCATTACCAGGAAAATGACCTCAAAACCTGGATGATGAATAAATCACCCGGCAGCCTTGTGGATTCCGAATTGAATCCCCTGCTGCTTTGACAACTTAACGTTCCAATAAAATACAATCTATTCTTCGGGGGTGACTGAAGCAGGTATGGTAAAATGAAGGGCTTTATAGAAAAATTTCTATTGTCCGTTAATGACCTGCCGAAAATCATTAAAAATAATATCGCCTTTGTAAGGTATGACAGGAAAATTTGTTACCTTTTAATAAATGTATAATCGACAATTATATTTTATGTATCGTTTACCCCTCCTGATCTTCTTAACATGCATTGTGTTAATCTTTTCTTTTCAGTGCAAGCCGGCGTTCGAACCTTCCGGCCGGATAGAATTACTTTTTCTCGGTCACAACAGTAAGCATCATGATTCTGAGATGCTGGCCGAAATTTTATCCAGAGAATTATTCAAAGAAGGATATAATATTTCCTATACGAATAATCCCGCTGATCTAAACACCAATAACCTTCATTATTACGATGGCCTGATCCTGTATGCGAACCACGACAGTATCAGTGCTGAACAGGCGTCAGCGTTGTTGGATTATGTCGATAAAGGCAGAGGTTTTATACCTATCCATTCCGCTTCCTATTGTTTCAGAAATTCTCCCGAAGTGGTTGAATTGATAGGAGGGCAATTCAAATCCCATACCTGGGATTCATTTCCATTGACGGTAACCCGACCCGATCACCCGGTGATGCAAAATCTGCCCGCGTTCGTAACGCTCGATGAAACTTATGTGCATGATAAGCTCAGCGCGGATATAACGGTGCTGAGTGAACGCGTGGAAGGCAGTCATCGCGAACCCTACACCTGGGTTAAAGAACACGGCAAGGGCCGCGTATTTTATACAGCCTATGGCCATGACCATAATACCTTCAACAATCCGGGATTTATTCAATTGGTGAAGAATGGCATTCATTGGGCTATTGGCGATAAAGCGGCAGCACGCCTTGCGGAGTTAAAGTTGCCGGAGGTGCAGTACAGTGATGCCAATATTCCAAATTATGAACGCCGTGATCCTCCGCCCCGCTATCAGCACCCGCTTAGCCCGGAAGCATCCATGTTACTAACCCAGGTTCCGGTTGGTTTTGAACTTGAACTTTTCGCGGCCGAACCGGATATCATCAACCCAATTTATATGAACTGGGATGAACGTGGGCGGTTATGGGTGATTGAAACCGTTGATTACCCGAATACCGTTCGGGATAATAAAGAGGAAGGAGACGACCGGATCAAAATTTTGGAAGATACCGATGGCGATGGCCGGGCTGATAAGTTTACCATTTATGCCGATAAACTGAATATACCCACCAGCTTCGTTTTTGCAAATGGGGGCATCATTGTCTCGCAGGCGCCATATTTTCTATATTTCCGGGATGATAACGGTGATGATCATGCGGATATCAGGGATACACTGATCAGTGGCTGGGGAACTTACGATACGCATGCCGGTCCCTCTAATCTTCGCTATGGACCCGATAACCGGATCTGGGGTGTAGTGGGTTATTCGGGATTCAACGGCGTTTCAGGCAACGATTCCCTTCGCTTCGGTTCAGGATTGTATACATTCAACCGCGATGGATCAGGTCTTGAGTTTTTATCCACCACCAGTAACAATACCTGGGGTTTAGGATTCTCTGAAGAATTTGATGTATTCATATCTACCGCGAACAATACACACAGCGGATTTTACGGAATAGCGCAGAAACAGTTGCGACAGGGTGGTTTAATTGAAAGTGGTATAGAAAAGATCGACGGGCATTATGGCATGCACGCGGTCACCAAAAACCTGCGCCAGGTTGATGTGCATGGCGGATTTACAGCCGCTGCCGGTCATAGCCTGTATACCGCCCGTGAATTTCCTGCGGAATATTGGAACCGTGTAGCGTTCATTAATGAGCCAACAGGGCGTGTTATTCATAAACATATTCTTGAACAGGAGGGCTCTGGATTTAAAGAAAAGACCGATGGCTGGAATATCCTTGCCAGCGCCGACGAATGGATGGGACCAATCCAGGCGGAAGTTGGTCCTGACGGAGCGTTGTGGATCCTCGACTGGTACGATTTCATAATCCAGCATAACCCTACTCCTGAAGGCTTTGAAAATGGTAAAGGAAACGCGTACATTAATCCGCTTCGTGATCATGACCGCGGCCGGATCTACAAGCTTAAATATAAAGGCAGTTCTGCAGCGCCGGTTTTAACCCTGAATAAGGAAAAGACCAGTGATCTTATCAAAGCCCTTTCACACAGCAATATGTTCTGGAGATTAACCGCACAGCGTTTGCTGGTGGAGTCGGGCCGTAAGGATGTTTTTAAGGATCTGTATCCCCTGGTGAAGAACCGCCGCACAGATGAAGCCGGTACCAATGGAGGCGCTGTACATGCCTTATGGACCCTGCACGGACTGGGCGCATTTGAAGCGGCTGATTCCCGGGCTGTGGAAGTCGCTGCCGACGCCCTCAAGCACCCGGCTGCAGGAGTTCGTAAAGCGGCATTGATGGTACTGCCCAGGTCTGCAACCACGCTTAATGCCATTACCAACTCAGGGGTGTTGACGGATCCGGATTTGCGTGTGCGCCTGACCGCTATATTGAGTCTGGCAGAATTTAATCAGGATGAAACGCTGGGCAAAACGTTATTTGAACTTGCAGATCAACAGGAGAATATCAATGATAGTCGTATACGTCAGGCGCTGCTGATCGCGACGTCTATACACCATAAAGGGTTCCAGGATGCTTATTCCGCAAGTGGACTCAGCAAAGAGCCTGAGCTGGGCAATGTATCCGCTGTGCAGCGCATGGCGCTCCGCGATCGCTACAGCCTGGTTGAACTGGAACGGGGGCTTAGCCTTCCGGTTGAAAATACACCGGATATCACCGGTAAAGCGTTCCGCATCTCCGGGAATATTGAAAAATACCAGGGTAATCCGCATCGCGGACTGGTGATGGCCATGGGTACCGGTTCGCATGGCGCGGGTGTTTATATCCTCGACAATAAACTCCACTTCGCAGTTAACCAGGAGGGGAGGAAATACCTGCTGACAACTGTCGATACGCTGCCGGAAAAATTTTCCTATGCTGCAACACTCGCGCAGGATGGAAGTATGTCACTGGATATTGATGGTAAAGAACAGGGTAAAATTAGCACAAAAGGGGTATTTAATAAACCTTTATCCGTGGGGTTGCGGGCAACCTGGGACAATCAGCAGGGCAATAACCGGCTGTTCTCCTATCCTGAATCCTACTGGCTGAGAAGCCCTGTGAAAGACGGAAAGCTGGAAGTGCTCAGTTCCGCTGAGGTGCCGGAAAATTCACGCCTGGGCAAAGCCGATCAGGTAATAACCATCAACGTTATAAAAGATGTTATGAAGTTCGATAAAGAACTGATTACGGTAAAGGCCGGCACCACGGTACATATTGTACTGAACAATCCGGATTTCATGCAACATAATCTGGTGCTGATTCGTCCGGGCACTACGGATGCGGTAGGCGCTGCCGCCGACAGGCTGGCTATCAGCGGCAATGGTGCCGCGGTGGAATATGTGCCTAAAATGCCTGAGGTATTGTTTGCAACACCGCTAATCAATCCCGAAGGAAGTTATACACTGGAAATAAAAGTGCCGGATACTCCGGGCGATTATCCATACCTGTGTACCTTCCCGGGTCACTGGCGTATAATGAATGGCGTTATGCGGGTTAGCCGGTAGGCGAAATTTCAGAATAAGACAACATTGCATTATCTTTCTGTTTAAACGGCTTGCTATATGGAGAATAAGAACGCGGCATCATTGGCTGCGCCCGCACCGGATATGAAACTTTTTTATGCCTGTTTTGTTGCCCTGGTAACTACCGCATTCGGGTTTGTATTGCGTGCGGTGGTGCTTCCGCAATGGGGACGTGATTTCAACCTAACCCAAAGTGAACTGGGGCAGATCTCGGGAGTTGGCCTCTGGCCTTTTGCCATCAGTATTGTGCTGTTCAGTATGATCATTGATAAGATCGGGTATAAAACCGCCATGATCTTCGCGTTCATCTGTCATGTAAGCAGTGCCGTGGTAACCATTATGGCTGATGGTTACTGGATGTTGTATATCGGTACGTTTATAATGGCGCTGGGATATGGAATTGTTGAAGCAGTGGTGAACCCGGTGGTCGCAACCGTTTTCCATAAACAAAAAATTAAATGGCTCAGTATTCTTCATGGGGGATGGGCCGGAGGTTTGGTGTTGGGAGTAATAATGGCGATGATTTTGGGTGAAGAATCGCCCTGGGAATATAC
>JAEYRC010000125.1 GCA_023409675.1 Bacteroidota bacterium | reverse complement strand
GTTAATGTCCTCCCTGTTTCATGATTTTAGCAATGACCCGTGAAAGTTTTTCTTCACCGGTATCTGTTCTGAGGTCTTCAATCTTTTTATGGAAACGCAGCACCCCATCCTGCATATACATCACTTCAGTTACCAGATCGTCGAGGTCACTGAGGATATGCGAGGTGATCAATACCAGTTTTCCCTTCTGCTTCTCCCGGATAATTTTGGCTTTCAGTATTTCCGCGGAAACAGGGTCGAGGCCGGCAGTGGGTTCATCCAATATCAGCACTTCCGGATTAAACAAAAAAGCCAGCGAAGCGCTTACCTTTTGCCGTGTACCTCCAGACAGGGTACGCATGCGCTTGTGCATCAGGGATTCTAATTGAAAATCACGGATTAACTCTTCATCAAGGTTGGCATCGGGCTGGCTGCGGATATCCTTCATCATATCAATAACCTGAGCAATAGTCATGTTATCGGGGTAGCGACCAATCTGGGGCATATAGCCGATCCTGCTGCGGTATTTCCAGTCGTGCGCGATGTTCTGCTTGTTGAAGGTGATGAATCCGCTGTCGGGAACCACCATGCCGAGAAGACATTTTATAAAGGTGGTTTTACCGGATCCGTTAGGACCGATCAGGGAAATTGTCTGACCTTTCAAAAAAGTCACCGATACATTATCGAGTGCGGTTAATTTGCCGAATTTCTTGGTAACAGTAGTGGCGATGATCATAATCGTTCAGGTTTCATTCGTGGTTTATTATCCACCAGGTTAAGCGGGGTGATGCTGGGTATCACTTTCTCGGCCTTGTCGAGCAGTGTTACCATAAAACTGCGGAACAGCATCATGGTAGACGGATTTCGTTCAACTATCATTGAATACAAACTAACCGGACGAAACGGCACGTCGCCCACCCCATCGCGGTTCAAATCATACCCTTCATATTTATCCCAGTAATTCGCATCAAATTCATTCAGCGAATTAGAGCCGTTCGTGGCAACATCAAACGTATTGGAAAAGAAATTGTTCTGCCGGATAACATTGTCATCGCAACTGGCCTGTATTTTCAACCCCCAGCCATTCTGCCTGAAGGTATTGCGGGTGATCAGAATTCTTGAGCTTCCTTCCATATGGATGCCGCTGGTATTATTGAGGAATACATTTCCTTCAATATCACTGTCGGAAATATCCTTCAGCAGAATTCCGTAAGAAGAACTGCCCCAGTTTTCAGAGAAAGTATTGTTCAGCATACGCACTTTTCGGGTATACATTACCGCTACGCCTGCACCATTGTTGGTAAAAACATTATCGATATAGGTATCGGAATGGGAGAACATGAAATGCAGTCCATAGCGAAGATTATTAAAACTCCGGTTGCCTTTGATGAGCGAGTTGGTTACAAACTCGAAATAAATACCATCGCGGTGGCCCGTAATCCGGTTATTGAGAATGGTCAGGCTGTCGCTTTTCCAGCAATGGATGCCATTTGCCGACTTTGCCTCCATCTTTGCATGTGAACTGATTTCATTTTCAGCGATGATACAGTTGACTGCCCGCTGAATATAGATGGCAAAAAAAGTATTATTGATGCGATTACCGCGAACTGTCACGTTGCGAACACCCATTACTTTAACCGCGGCGATATCTAAATATCCTGAACTGCCGCTGTTCTCAATGCGAAAGCCTTGCACCACTACGCCATCCGCTTCAATCAACAGAATCTCATGCTTGCTTTCTCCATCCAGCACCGGGAAATCCTTTCCCAATAGATACAGTTGCTTGTTGACTGTAATCAGCTTCTCCCGGTAAACTCCGGGCAGCACAATTATTGTATCACCGGGAGCAGCCCGGTTAATGGTGGCCTGAATGCTTTTATCAGGGTTCTTACTATCTGCCTGCCAGGTGCGGCCGGTAGCGGTATGCGCTAATGCAAATACGATCAGCAGGGTTAAGATCTGTTTCATATTATTGGCTGCTTCGGTCCCATGAAATAATTTCTCCACCCAAACGGTCTTTATAAACATTAACCGAATCCTCCGATTGGAATACGGCAATATTCGATCCCATCGGACTTCTGAGTTCGTCGCTGCGCAGGTAATGCGCACCATCCTGCTTAATCAGTTCTTCAGTAGGAAAATCGCTGAAATACAGGGTATAACTATCGGGCTGAAGCGCTTCTGCCGAAATGTAGGAATGTATACAATTGATATCGTCAAATACAAATATTTTACCCTTATCGGTAACCAGCTCTGAGGCAAAGCGCAGATCAGTGATGGTCATCTTACAAAAGGTACAATTGTCTTTGCCCATCTGAATGGGTCGCGGACCTGATGAACAGGATGCCAGGAAAAGGCATAATATGATGGCACCGCTATAGCGGGAAATACTGGAATTGCGCTTGCGGTAATTCCGGATTTCCATATAAAATCCAAAAGCGATCAGTAAGCCCACAACAATCATGATCCATCCACCCATATCGGGGATAGAATAGGCACCGAAATTCAACAGTTGCTTATAGCCGATCAATGGCGGCTGATAGGCCATGCCTGGAACACGAATGGCGGCTGCAGGATCAAGGTTATGCCCGTAGTTGTAGTTCCAGCGATAAAAGTCGATCATGGATATAATACAGAACAGCACAAAAAAACCACCCCAGGTGAAAAAGAACCATTTGCGGTTGACCAGCGCAGCAATCAATCCGAACGCGGCGAGGATGCCGATAATATAGGGCAATACCTGAAACTCCACGAAGTCATCAGTATGCAGGGTACGCATGCCGATATAATGATTTAACCCGTTGATCACATCCACATCTCCCGCAAGTTTATCCGCATGGATCTGAAGGGCTAATCCTTCAGGATATTGGGGTGCCGACAATTCAATTCTCCAGATCGGCACAAACAGAACCACGATAAGGATCAGTGCGGAAATAACGGAAATGATCCTGGTTAGTGGTGATAATTTATGATTCATAATTATGTATTAAAAATAAAACCAGCTATCAGCACCTGATAGAGCACCGGTAATAGTTCCGGAAGCTGGGCAGTTACTGACAGCTGGCTTATTTAGTGTTTTCTAATTCCCAGTTCCAGCTCCGTCACCGGCGGGTGGCGTTGCGGGATTCTCTCCCAGACTCCATTTTAATTCTGTATTACTTCCTCTTGGTGATACGCGAACATATCCTGACATTTCCTGGTGCAGCGCGCTACAGAAATCGGTACAGTATACCGGGTACATTCCTGCAACTTTCGGCTCCCATTTAAGGGTAAGTGTTTCACCAGGCATGATCAGCAATTCCGCTGTAGTGGCACCTTTGATGGCAAATCCGTGTGGAACGTCCCAATCCTGTTCAAGGTTGGTTACATGGAAATACACTTCATCTCCCACCCTTATGCCTTCAATATTATCCGGTGCCAGGTGCGAACGGATGGCAGTCATATAGATATGCACCTTATTGCCTTCACGAACCACTTTGGATTCTTTTTCTCCTTTAGTTACTCTTGGGTGATTATTATCTTCTATCTTATAAATTTTCAGACTGTTTTTGCTGATCAGATCAGCAGGCGCGGCCTGTGCGTAGTGTGGTTCACCAATTGTTGGGAAGTCGAGCAGTAACTGCATTTTCTCACCACTGATGTCAAACAACTGAGCACTTTGAGACAATTCCGGTCCGGTGGGCAGGTAGCGGTCTTTGGTAATTTTGTTATAGGCTACCATGTATTTTGAAGATGGCTTCTTAGAGTCGCCGCCCGGAATCATCAGGTGACCAATAGAATAATAAGTGGGCACTCTGTCAAGCACTTTAAGGTCTTTGATATTCCACTTAACGATCTCTGAAGAAACAAAGAATGAGGTGTAAGCATTTCCGCGGTCATCAAATTCAGTGTGCAAAGGACCAAGTCCGGGTTTTTCCACTTCTCCATACAACGCTGATTCGTATTTCACTACGGGAAGACCTTCATATTCGCCTTCGAAGTCACTGCCTTCAATCGCCTTCATCAGTTTAGTGAATGAAAATACCGGAATCAGTGCAGCAAGTTTACCACTACCGATAATGTATTCTCCGGTAGGATCAACATCGCAACCATGCGGTGATTTAGGACAAGGAATGAGATATACAATGTCTTTCAGCTCATTCGGATCGAGTACCAGCACTTCTTTACGGGTAGTTGACGTTGCTGTATGTGTGCTTTCATCCATAATATTATGGGCATAGTCTACAGCAACTTTTTTACCCTTGCCCTGGCGTACATATTCTTCCGCTTTCTTCCAGTTCACCGCCATGATGAAGTCTTTATCGCGTTGAGAAGCATTTACTTCAAGTAAAGTACTGGCCTGTTCGGAATTGTAGCAGGAGAAGAAGAACCATCCATGGCTCGGACCTTTACCGGCATGGCTCAGGTCGAAGTTTACACCCGGCAGCTGAATCTGAAAGGCGATATCCATGTTACCATGATCCTTATCGACGCTGATAAAGCTGATATAGGCTTTGAAATTTTCCTTATAAGAATCAATGGGAATGTCTGTATTGTCACCCACGGGTACACTGAATCGTGTGCCAGCGATAACGTATTCGGTGTTTTCGGTAATGAACGGCGAAGAGTGGTTACCGGCACTGTTGGGGATCTCCAGGATTTCCGCGGTACGGAATGTTTTCAGATCCACCCGGGCCACGCGTGGCGTGTTATTCCCGTTTACAAATACCCAGCGACCATCAATTTCGCCATTGGTTTGCGACATGTTAACGTGGTGCAGATCATCCCAGGGAACGAATCCGTGGGTGGTGTTCAGCATTGGCTTGGTTTCTTCACTGTATCCATAGCCTTTTTCAGGGTCAACTGAAAAAACCGGAATCACGCGAAGGAGTCTGCCCGACGGCAATCCATAAACGGAAAGCTGTCCGCTGAAACCACCGGAAACAAAATTGTAGTATTCATCATACTGTCCGGGTGCAACATAAACGCGCTGTGCCGCATCGCCGCTGACAGCATTACCGGTATCCCTGGGTTTACAGGAAGTATAACTTCCCAGTAAAGCTCCAACAGCAAGGGAGTACATCAGGGTTTTTAGCATTTTCATTTTTTAATTATTAGGGGTTTGAAATTATTTTACACCGTCATTTTTACGCATGAATTCAAAAACATTGCGGGCATCATCATCCGTCAGGTTCTGATTGGGCATTCTTACCAAACATATTTCCAGCTGCGCCTGTGCTTTGGGATCCTGTGTCAGCATTTCATCCACATTGGTGGTAAAGTTCATGATCCACTCGGGCGTGTTGCGCTGAGTTACACCAGCCCATCCCGGACCTACCAGGCGTTCGTCGTTCAGTTTATGGCAGCTTGCACATTTTACTTCGTACACTTTTTCACCGGCTTCAGCTTTAGCAACATCCAGCGTCGGACTTACTTCAACATTGGTGAATTTACCTTTACCACGGGCGGTATCATATGCGGGAGCTGATGAACCCGATGATGATGAAGTCGTATTATCT
>JAEYRC010000015.1 GCA_023409675.1 Bacteroidota bacterium | reverse complement strand
CGCCATGAAGTTTGCTCAGGCAAGGCTTTCTCCCCCATCCTATGCACAGATCCTGGCCGAAGCTGCCGTTGATCTTCCTGATGACTATTTTGATGCTCCCCGGGCTGAATACCAGGCTCGCCGCGACCTGCTGGTTCAGCGCCTCAATGCGATGAATGGCGTTTTTTGCCCCAACCCTGGTGGCGCCTTTTATGCCATGGCCCGGTTACCTGTCGATGACGCCGACCATTTTTGCCAATGGCTGCTGGAATCATTTTCCTACAACCAGCAAACCGTAATGCTGGCTCCGGCCAGTGGGTTTTATGGCACCCCCGGCCTGGGTAAAAATGAAGTTCGCCTGGCCTATGTACTGAACCTTAGCGACCTTACCAAAGCTATGGACTGCCTGGAAAAGGCACTGGAGGAATATCCGGGCAGAACACGTTAAGCGCAATCAGCTTTTGCGGGCAGATTCCTCATTTTTTTCGGGCATGATCTGTACCTGGTTATCATTATCCAGATTTACAAATTCATCCTGCTGATCATGTTGTTTATCAGATGTTGATGGGCGCGGATAGTTGTTATCCTGAACATTTTTGTCCTTTTCGATTGATTTATCCATGATTTCAGTTTTAAGTATATATATAGATAGTTACACCTATATATCAAAAAATTGTGCCTGTCTGGCTGTCTGTTAGGGTATTTCACCTAAATTAGTTATCCGTGCGGCATTTAAATAACACTATGAATTTAACAAAACCCCATCAGCATAAGCCTGTGTTTTTTGTGATAGATGATGACATTGATGACCGGGAGTTGTTCAAAGAAGCGCTTCAGGAAATTGATCCTGACATAGTATGCGTAACAGCCCAGAATGGTGAAGAAGCGCTGACCATGTTGCGCAATAACCATTTTGATGTTCATCCCGACTTTATATTCCTTGACCTGAACATGCCCCGCCTCAACGGACAGCAATGCCTTCAGGAAATCAAGAAAATGCCCGGGTATTCCAATATCCCCGTAATTATTTATTCCACCTCATCGGCAAAAAAAGATATGGAAGAAAGTGCAAGACTGGGCGCAACGAAATTCTTTACCAAGCCCAGCAGCTTTGATGAGTTACGCAATCAACTGAACGCACTGATTTTGTCCATCTGACCGATCTGGATATTCCGTTTCATCAGTATACTATTATAACGTTATACCCTGAACGAAGGAACCTCGTATTTCTTACAGGATGCAGGGCTGACTCTCATATTCAGCGGAAAAAGTTCTGAGATCGCATAAAAAAACAGCTCAGTGAAATGTATTCACCGGGCTGTTTATAGAATGCTTCCGGATGTTTGCACTGCGTTAATGATTCTGACTATCCCGTCAGAAGGCGTCAATAACGGTATAGCGCTGAATGTACTACGTGCGAAGTACAATAGCATCAGGGATGCTCAAATTCAATCTGCCCACGGATCTCTCCGGCAGGATTCATTGGCGTGTGAATGTTGATATAATAATAACCCATCAGCAGACTGTCGAGTTTAATGGATATATCATCGACCAGCACGCTGTTGGTAAATTTTCCGGATATCGTTTTGGGGATCTCATTGGTGAAATTATGCTTTACCCCTGCATTCACTCCTCTGGGTGCGGGGCCATGGATGTGCGCACCGACCGGTGGGGCCGACAGATCCCACCAACTGATGGAGTACGTGAGCATTTTGGTTTTTTTGTTGTAACTGACATCCATCTTTCCTTTTGCCGGAACAATTTTCTGCGGAACTTCCTGCAATCCGCTAAGTGGTAAATTCTTCTCTGTAATTACTGTTTTGGGATGTTTGTTCAGCAGGTATTTCCAGTCAGACTTTCTGCAGGAAATCACCAGAATGCTCAGCAGGGCGAATAAAAGCAGTCGCTTTAGTGTTGACATAACCGTAAATTTTAATGGTGAAAAAAGGTTATTACCCGAAGTGTGGGAAAGCCATTCTGTGCAAAAATTCCGGAGTGAGTGCTGTTTGCTTCTACTAATTTGAACTTTTTTGCGGAATTGGAAAAATCATTTATCCGCTTCCCGCCTTTCGGCAGGCTGTTTTTTTTCTTTTAGCGAGATTTGGATTGGGTATTTTCTTATTTTTGCACCCCCAATCATTAAGGTTGGGATTTGGCGGGGTAGCTCAGGTGGTTAGAGCGTTGGATTCATAACCCAAAGGTCACGGGTTCAACTCCCGTCCCCGCTACAGGAAATTACCGGAATTTTTGAGGCTGTCTGTTCAGGCAGCCTTTTTTTTGTACCAGAACCTTCCGCCAACAACCCTGCTGCATCAGCCCAGGCGCCGTCTGCGGATAAGCGCATCCACCACCGATAGATTTTTTTCGTGGGCAAAAGTATGAGTAGCCAGCAGGTCCTTCTTCCACTCCGGAGCAATCGAAGTGACTTCCCGTTCCTGGTATTCTGATTCAGACAAGACCAGAATTTCATTGAACAATATCCGGTATCCATACCGTAATGAACAATCCTGTGACGGACGAAAAAGCTTTCCACCATAGTTAAATATCCGACCAGCCGAGCGGGCGCACTTCACATCGGAAATCACCGGATTTTTTGGGTGTGGTTTCCAGGAATCCGACAGCAGATCGTCGGAATGAAAGATATACAGTTCATCGCGCGTAACCGGACCTTTTGACGGCGCAATGAGCGTAAACAACCAATACCGGTTATTGTAATACAGTATAGTAGTATCCGCCGCGTTTACATCCTTCAGTAATGTTTTTTCCAACTTCCATTCAAATGGAAAATCAATACAGCGGTATAATTCTATCGCTTTATTGCCGGAGGTTTCCGGAACCATATAGATTTCGCCCCCGGCTTCGAATGTAAAGGGATAGGAAAGATGATAGGGCCTTTCCAAAACCGCGCGTGCTGGTGATACAACTCCGTTGCTGTCAATTGTCATTACAGCGATATGCCCCTTCTTACTGGAATAAATATATTCCTCCACAAATAAATAATACAGTCCCTTTTTATAAATAATAAATGGGTCGGCCCAGAAACGGTCTGCCGGTGGCAACAGGCGCCTGTACCTGGGCAGTGAAAAAACTATCCCCTCCCCGCTGGTATTCAAGGCATACAATAATATCCACTGATGGCGATACAATAATTTAGTATAGGACAGCCTGAATTGCCGTACCATATGTTTACACAAGAGCAGAATATAGTGGTGATGTCCGGGTCTGCTGTATTCGGGTTTGGAATAAAATTCCAATGGAGTGCCTGGGCCTCTGAGCTCCTGATGGAACTGATCAGCACCACGTTCATACAATTCGTTCAGTTTGCGTGGCAGAAACTCAACAGACTTCCAGTAATAATGATACAGGTTTCGGTTGATCGTCTTTTTGGTTGAGGACCAGGAATTCACCAGAATAGTACCCCGCTCATGTTCATGATGCAACATCCTTAGTTCACATCCGGTTTGCACCGTATCGGAAAATACTTCCCAAATGCCTGGCGGGCCACCGCGAAATGAATTGCTGTCGCCATGATAATATTCCCATATGCCCGATCCGGCAATCGACAGCAGGTCAGGAGTAAACCGTTTAAACCCGAATTTGACACATACATCCGGATGATAGTCGCTGAGCTGTCGACGAACATGCTCATCGATATGATCAAACCCATCCTTTTCCCTGACGGGCACCTCCACTACCGGAATTTCGTGCAATAGATCTGTAAGGCTTTGCAGTTGAAAAGGATCATCACTGAGCCGGAAAACACGTTTCTCAATAGTGGAGTAAAGCGTACCTGCAAGCTTTCCGTTCCGGGAATGGCCGTTTAATGAGCCTGTGGAAATTCTCCTGGTTACAAAAACGATACGCGCGTAATGGGCATCCATCAGTCGCCGCGTAAGCTCATAGATCCAGGCCGGAACTGTAAGATCATCGGTGAAAAAGCCAATACGGAGCTTCTCTTTCATAAGTGTATTGATCAAAAAAAGTTGTGAACAGGTTTGCAGGTTTACACGATCAGGTTTCGTCCGAAGATTATTGGTGATTCATCAGGTACAAGAATG
This sequence comes from Bacteroidota bacterium, assembly GCA_023409675.1. Classification (GTDB taxonomy): domain Bacteria; phylum Bacteroidota; class Bacteroidia; order Chitinophagales; family Chitinophagaceae; genus Flavitalea. The sequence goes on along the minus strand of JAEYRC010000015.1, from coordinate 3,767 downwards.
AAGAGTCGGGTGGCTGCAGGCTCTGTTGCACCTATCCAATAAATCTAATAAGAAACGCTCAAAAATTCAAACGTGTTCAAACATCTTCCCAGGGTTTATGCCGGGTAGCATCGGTTAGCCTTTCGAATTCTTCTTTGTTAGCGCTAAGGATTGCTTCAGCGGCTTTGATACCAGCATGGGCCGCGCGATCGGTTCCGGCCCGGTTTACATTATACAGGTTGATAATGCTCCTGATCTTTTCATACCAATGCAGTTTAGCCGGCTCATGAAGGTAATCCGTCCAACTCACTGCGGCATTTGCATGCGCTAAGCGAATAACCCGGTAGTCTTCGCAGCGTTCGGGGTTAAATAAATCAGCCTCCCGGCAATCGTTCAGCGCATACGCATATAATTGTGCATCACTGAGCGATAATAAATCATCGTCGCCGGAGATAAAATACTCCAGGCAAAGACAGGTTTTATTTTCAGGAACCATACTTCCGTTGAAATTGCCATAACTGGTTATTCTTCCCAGTTTTGAGTTCGGATTTGCCACATTGATCCATACATGCGGGAATCTGGACTTTTCATTAATGAACAGGTAGATCAGGATCACTCCCCTGTTCATCGAACCGGTGAACGATTTCGGATCCACTGCCGGGCCAAACAATAAGATTGCCAGTGTTTCCAGGGGCAGCGAACTGATAACGGTTTCGGGATGCAGGATTTTTTCTTCCTGTTCATGCTGAACTTGTATCGCCCCGATATGATGGCCGCACATTTCCACCGATTGTACCTGTGCTGAATACCAGATTTCACCCCCCAAACGCCGAATCTCTGCAACCAGCGTATTGATGATCTGACCAGCGCCTTTATCGGGATGCCGGGGTTTAAGCGCGCTAATTGTTGAGCTTTCTGTACCTGAGTCTTTCACCCTATCCGGCACTGACCGCAATGGGTTTTTCGCAATATCAGCATCGTCCGGTACAGGAAGAGTTTGCCAGGATCGGCCATAGAATTTCTCATGGAAATGCTGCGCGAAGATTCGGGTAAAAAGTCGGCCCTGCAGCCGATAGCGGTATTCTTCATAATTTGCAGGCTGTCGGTAACGCAATTTGGAAAGTGCATAATCCATTATGCAACGCAGCAACAACCCGGCAGGCATAGCTCTTGCTTTTCCCCGGAATTCGGATGATAATTCCAGCAGGCGGTTATTGTACAGCACCCCTACCCTGGCCGTGTATTCCTTATAATCATCCTGAAGCAATTCAGTCCATAAAGCATGCACCTCCCCGATGCGTGAATAGAGTTCCTTTCTGCCGGTATCAACAATGAAATCACCATGTTCCACATTACGCATGAGGCCGCCGGCAACATTGCTTCTTTCCAGGATCAGGGGCCTGATTCCTTTTTTCAACAAAACATATGCTGCCGTTAGGCTGCTGATGCCTGCGCCAAGAATTACGATCCGGTCTTGCGGTGTAGTGTTTATCATCGGAAAGATTAACTGATACTTTCAACATCTTTACAGGAAACGAATTTAACCGATAACACTTTTGATAACTGAAAGAAGAAATTAGAATTTCATTCCGGTTTCAACTGTAATTATGGGAAATATGTTTCTTTTTATATATCCTTTCCGTAAAGTATGCACCCATGATAACTAATTCCCGAAGGAAAATTTTTGACCTGGTCACCCGACCTTCACGCATACCTACTTTCACCATAAGCGATAAATACGTACGCTGAATATTATTCAGGTCTCCGGAAAGGAGCCGGTAACATTGCCTGTAGATTGTTTGCACCGCTTTATTTGAATCGATTAATGCTGATATATGATCGGGTAAACTGATCGAAAAAATATTCCGGGCTAATGCAAGGCCTGACAATAGCGCGCGCTGCACTTTATGCGACACCGCGCTTTGTATTAACCCTGACCAATTCAGTGCCGGATAGTTTTGTACAAGATGTGCAATATCACTTAAATACATGAGTTTCTTCCAGCCGTTGCGAATGCCGTGATGAATCACCGTTGAAATTAACAGGTCTTCTGTACTCAATACCTGGGTATTTATTCCATAAAAGGATTGTAGTGAGGACTGCTTCCAAAATGCTTCCATATCAATAGTCAACTGATAATAGGATTTGGTCATGGTCCAGTGAAAATCCACCTCTGCATCTATGCCTGCATGAACAAAATCCACGGTATTGTTTTCGGCCAGCGTTTTATTCAGATGAATAACCTCATCGGGAGTTTTGGCTGCATAACCGAGTTCAGTAATAAGCTGAATCGCGCGGGGTATGTCACATTTACGGATAATAAAATCAAGATCATAAAATTGCCTTGATGCAATACCCGGATAAAATGCGATTAGTGCAGGTCCTTTATAGGGGATTGCCTCCAGCCCCTGCGCATTAAAAGCATTCAGTAGCCGAACCAGTTCTGTAATACTTTTAGAGTTCCTTTCAGCAATGGTAGTGCATCGCTGCTGTACCATAGTATGAAGATCCTTATCAATTAGCGTATCATCCATATAGTTCAGTCCCAATCCAAGACATGGAACTACTTTATGATAACGGGCATCATTGAAGAGTTGCCGCGGATTACTGATCGCATTGTAATAGTTATGAAGATGGATTTTATTGCCCCGATCAAGCTGTAGCCGGATACATTCTGCCAGAAACCGGGTGGAAGGGTTAAGTCCGATCATTGTTCATAAAACAGCTAGAAAACCAGATAAAAATATTGAATAGCTTAAATAATTAAGGTTTAAAACCTTTCAGTAATATGCGCTATTTTTTTTCATCTTCCAAAAAATATTAACCTTAAACAGGTAAAAGAATATCTACATCAGGAAAGTTCCAGCATGTTTATAATCATTATTTATGAAGGGAATGGTTTATAATACTGCCGGTCTCACGCATAGCATAAACCGAAACCAGATCCAAGTTCTACTGCTGCACCATGATGCAGGAGATTTGAAATCATGGTTTAGTTGCTCACCTGATCATGCCAGGATTTAAGCACTTTTGTAAAACTGAAAGAAGAAAAATAATAGGTTTACCAGCGGGAGAAAAAACTTTGCCCGGTCTTCTTTCACAGGAATATACCTGATCCCGGGCAAAGGGCTTATCATAGTTATAGCGTTTTCCGGTTTTAACCGACAGAATATTAAGGGTATTCAAAAAGGGGGGTATTCAAAACTACTTTATCTATAATAGAAAACAGGCGTATTTATACGGTATTCAAACCGTATTTTCCGAAGAATTTCACTTTATTTGCATGTTTTCCCGCTGTCTATAGCCCTTTCTCCCCGCTCAGCCGCATTCAGATAACTTAGGTACCGCTTATCCTAATTTAACATTCCGAACCGGAACTTTTCGATTTAATTACGTAGTCTTTCGTACTAAATCTATCTGCCATGAAAAATAAATATCTTAAGGGTGCACATCTGTCGGAAAGAAAGGTTAGGGAAATGCTTAAATTATTCAGTGAAGATCTGACGGCCACACAGATTGCTGAAGCTACAGGCATCAGCCGGATTACTATTAATGCCTACCTGAAAATGTTCCGGCACAAAATTGCATCATGGGCAGAAGATGCCGTTCCGGAAATGCTCAGGGTTGATAAATCGCCAGCTAACGCTACCGTACAACCGAATGGCGATTCGTCCATGCCAGGTTCAAATTTCCTCTTCGGCATATCGAAAGTTGAGAGCTGCATATTCACCCGACCGCTTCAGGTGGAAGATAAAGGTCTTTTAGCGGACTGGAACAGGGGAATGATC
>JAEYRC010000127.1 GCA_023409675.1 Bacteroidota bacterium | reverse complement strand
GACGTCGGTTGTTGCTGCACGGTCAGCAGGTATTTCCATTCAACGCGCATCATCCTGTTCAGATCGGTTCCATTGCTGTTACCGCCTTCCCAAAGTTTCATGATGCTTCCGACCCCTATAGCTTTATCGTTGAATGCAGCGGGGTGAGGGTTGGTGTTTTTACCGACCTGGGTAAATGCTGTGAGCAGCTCATCCGCTATTTTCAGCAATGTCATGCTGCCATTCTTGAAAGCAATTATGATACAGCCATGCTCGAATCGGGTTCCTATCCCTATTACCTGAAACGCCGGATCCGTGGTGGATTGGGACATCTCAGCAACGATGAAGCCTTGTCGCTGTTTAAAAATTATCGTCCCGCTCACATGAGTCACCTGATCCTGGCGCATTTGTCGAAAGAAAACAACTGCCCCAAACTCGTACATGAACTTTTTTTGGGTTGTGCAGGCAATACCCATATTACTGTAGCCTCCAGGGATCGTGCAACCGAAATATTAAAAATCGGTAAAATTGCCCCGGCACAACGGCATATTCAGCAGCTCGAACTGCTTTTTTCCTGAGGAAATTATAGATTCTTAGGGTTGATTTTTGAGGTTTCAAAGTAAACTTTCAGAGTTAATTCAATACCTTAACCAAATGAACAGAACGTTTTTGTTAACCTGCATGACCTGTTTTATGTTCAGCAGTGCTTTCGCTCAGTTCATCCCCGAATGCCACAATTGTACTGTTGTACAGGGGGGGATTGTCCGGGGCGATTCTACCCAGCGGAAACTGCACCTGGTCTTCACCGCGGATGAATTTGGGGAGGGCCTGCCGGTGATCATTCAAAAATTAAAACAGCATAACCTACACGCTTCTTTTTTCTTTACCGGCCGGTTTTACAGAAATCCGGATTTCAAAAGCTACATCCGGCAACTCAAAAAAGACGGACATTATCTTGGACCGCATTCGGATGCGCACCTGTTGTATTGCGACTGCACAAAACGCGACAGCCTGCTGGTAAGCCGGGAAACCTTTCGGGAAGATATGTTTAAGAACCTCCGGTCGATGGGTTTGAAAGTGCCACTGAAAAAGCAGCGGTATTATATTCCTTCTTATGAATGGTGGAATGATTCCATAGCCGCCTGGAGCCGCGAAATCAATCTGCAGATAATCAGCTTCACTCCGGGGGTAAGAACCAATGCCGACTATACCTACCCCGAAATGGCTTCCTATAAAAGCAGTGACTGGATCATACAATCTGTTAAGGACCTCCTGCGCAAAAATCCGAATGCACTGAATGGCGCCATAATGCTGATTCATGCCGGAACTGATCCCAGACGAAAAGACAAGCTTTATGACCGGCTCGATGAACTGGTAAAATTGATGGAAGAGGAAGGTATCGGATGGTATTAGGTATAATCTCCCCAAAAAATGCAGTCAGGAATATTCATGCGAATACGCGTAAGTCTGGAACAGATTAGTTAACTTGATGAACACACCTGAACCGAAAGGGAAATGCGAAATATCCCCGGGACAGGCTGCTGAACATAAAAATTTCAACATGGACAGCAAGCCATACGGAGAAGTTGCCATTCAATCCTATCCAACACTGCTGCAGTTAAAAAAGCTGTTCGAATCTTCTACCGATCTGGTTACCTGCGTTGATTTGAATGGTGCCTATATTTTTACTTCCGGAGCGCTAAAGGAAATTCTTGGATATGATACGGATGAACTTACCGGCTTTTCAGCACTGAATATGGTTGTTCCTGAAGACCGCGAAAAAACCGTTGAAATAGGGTTGAAGCTTCGCGATGGCAACCTGATCTCTGCTTTCGATAACAGGCTTATTCATAAAAGCGGAAGATCGGTCGACATAAGCTGGTCGATACTGTTTTTTAAAGAATACGGCGTAATGCTGGGTTTTGGCCGGGATATTACCCAGCGCAACGAGCGGGAGCGATCGAATATCCTGTACAGCAACCGGATCACCAGCCTGCTGGAAAATATTTCCGATGGATTTTATGCTGTAAACCGCGACTGGAAATTTACCTATTTCAATGCTAAGGCAGAGGAAATGTTGGGCCGGCGGCGGGAAGATGTACTTGATAAAAATATCTGGGAGGAATTCCCGGAGGCGATCAACACCCAATTGTATTCTTCCTATCACCATGCTATGAAGGAAAATCAATCCGGTTCGCTTGATCTTTATTATAAACCCTTAAACAGTTGGTTTCGTGTAAATTTTCATCCTTCACCGGAAGGAATTTCCATATTCTTTCGCGATGTTACCCGTCAGCGGGAAGATGAAAAAGAGCGACAGGAATATGTGCTTCAGATAAAAAAGCAGAATACACTGCTGTCGAATGTCCTGGAAAACATGCAACAGGGATTCATTACGATGGATGAACAGGAAGTAGTTCAGTACTGGAATAAAAATGCAGAAGAAATTACGTCCAAATCAGCCTCAGAAATGTTGGGACGGCCCCTGAAGGAAGGGTTGGATTTTTGCCGTGATCCCAATTTTATCAAACGCCTGAAACTGGCAGGTCAGGATCCCCAACAAAGTAACTTCGAATATTTTTCGGATTACCTTAAACGCTGGATGGATTTCAATGTCAGTTTTTCAACTGAAGGATATTCAATATTTTTTCGCGATATCACTCAGCGAAAAAGCACCGAGGAAGAGCTTCGGCGGTTATCCATGATCGTTAAGGAAACTTTCAATAATGTAATAATTACCGATGCGGAAGGAGGCATCACCTGGGTGAACCGGGCATTTTTATCAAATACCGGATATAGCGCCGAAGAAGTTTACGGGAAAAAACCGGGCAGTTTTCTGCAGGGGCCGGAATCCGATCCGGCAACGGTAATGAACATGCGTAAACGAATCCGCAGGAAGGAGCCCTTTCATATAGAAATCGTAAATTACCGCAAAGACCAGACAAAATTCTGGGTTGAAATTCATTGACAGCCCATATTTGATGAACAGGGTAATGTTCGTGAATTTTTTGCCATTCAATCCGATATTACGGAGCGTAAAAATCTGCAGATTCTGATGGCTCAAAGCCAGAAAGAGTGGCAGGAGCGGATAACCGAAGCCGTTATACGTGCACAGGAAACCGAACGGGCAGTGGTGAGCCAGGAATTGCACGATAACGTTAATCAGGTGCTGACTACCGTGAAATTATACAATGAGTTGTGTCTTTCCGGTACCGATCAACAGCAGGCCCTGCTGGAAAAATCCATTACACTCTTACAGGAATCTATAGCCGAAATTCGAAAATTGTCACGCCGGCTTTCTGCGCCTTCTCTGGGAAATATCCGGCTCGATGAATCGATCCGTGACCTCGTTAATACGTTATCTGTCGCTTCACCAACAACTATAACGATGGAAACCTATGGCGTGGAAAAAATACGTATCCCTCCGGAACTGCATTTATCCATTTACCGCATCCTGCAGGAACACCTGACCAATATCCTCAATCATTCGCATGCCACACAGGCACGGATAGAGCTGCGGGCTGAACACAGAAAACTTTTACTCCATATCAGCGACAATGGTGTAGGCTTTAACCTCAATGAAAAACGGTCAGGCATTGGCATCACCAACATGATCGCCAGAGCTCAAAACATGCACGGAAACCTGCACATTAGTTCAATGCCGGGTGAAGGCTGCACCCTTAAAGCAGTATTCCCCTTAAAAACCACAAAACCATCTGCTGAAAAAGGTAAAAATTCAGCCTAAAATCAGCATTAATCTGCGTTAATCTGCTCAACATCTGCGAAATCTGCGGGAAAGGCTGTTCCTGTATACCGGGAAAGGCTGTTCCCTGCATTCACCTGTAATACCTCGCCAGAAAATTCAACGCATTACTCGTCATCACCCGCTCTACCACTTCCTCTGCACTGATCTTCCGGTTACGCTCCTGCAGCAACGGACATTTCATCTTGGTTTCTTTAAGGTAGTTGTACGCGTGTTTTAACAGGTAGTCATCCAGATCATCAAGCGATTCCGCCGTCCAGTACCCGTTGATCGGATCAATAATGCCATCGAAATCCGTTCCCAGGGCCTGAATGCCCCAGGCATAACGACCCGACAAGTCAAGTACTTCAGCTACATGGCGAACCTGATTCCAGACGAGCTTCGCCCAACTGTACAGAATATCCCTGCGGCGGATATTACCGCGTGCTTCGCGCAGCGCCTGAACGGAACCGATTCGCCGTTCATCGAGCTGAAGCCCAAAGACACCGCCCGAGGCTTCAATCCGCAGCAGCTCATCATCATAGAAATTTATATCATCAACCATGAATAACCCTTCCTGTGCGGCAGGGGTCTGTGGCGCATGTCCGGGGGCTGGCAGACCGGTAACACCGGAATGACTGGCCAGAATGGGAATACCTTTATCATGAAATTCCTCATCGAGCAATGCAAAATATTCAAGGCGGCTTTTGCGGCTCATGTGCTTAATGTCAATGGGCACCGGGCGCAGCCGGTTATTGCTGGCGTCGAATTCTTCCCGGATCAATGCCCGGATAACTTCCTTACCGGCAATCGACAATCCTTCTCCCAGTCCGTTCGATTGGTCAACAATGCATTTAACCATACTGCCCATGCTTTTCGCGTGCCCACCCAGACCATTCCAGAAATGGTGGGCCAGGGTAATAAATGCAGGAGTTATCAGCCCATTGCTTCCCTCCCGCAGTTGCCGTACCCGTGCCAGCAGGGTATCCATAAAATCATCTGATACGCCTTTGGGATAGGTATGCGATGGGACTGAACTGTCGACCATCTGATCAAAAACATGCGCTCCTTCAATGGTGGGAACAAAAACGATGACCGATTCGCCCAGTTCCTCTGAGCGCCGAACCAGCTCAATATCATCATAACTTCGTGCAATCATATACGTTACCTTTCTGCCGTCAATAAGCACTGGCTTGTTTTCCTGCTGCACTAAAAAGGCAATTTCCATTTTAAGGTCTTCCCAGTAACTGTCCATAGCCTGGATATGATCAATTCGTTCCTGACCGAATTCAGATGCCAGCTTAGTTATGGTATCGGAGAATAAGCCCGACCCCAGCTTATTATTAAAGAATCCTTTTTCCTGCGGATAAAAGGAAAGGCATGCCACAGCCACCCGTCCACGAAGCAGGCTGGTGCCGTCGGCCTGAATGAAGTTGGTAAGGGATACCACATAATTTTTGATCTTGTCGAACAAGGATGGATGATCTGTACGCCAGACCGAAGAAAGATGTTTCGGGTTGGGCGACTGCTTACCGGCCGGCTTACGGGTAAAACTGCGGGCATAGGCTTTAACGGAAGGATGACAATGAAGGTCGACGAAGAACTGCGCTTCCATAATAGTATTTTTAAACGATGAGAGCTGTTGGTGAACGATAATGCGAGGGAAGCGGATCGTGCTATACGCCAGAGTAGGATTGAACAGCCTCTATAAATTTGCGAAATCCATAGCTAAGGCGCAACTATTTTTGAATAAATTCCAGTTGATTTTCTGTAATTTACCGCTTAGTGGTATTGCGCTCATTCGGAACTGCATTACCTTTATACCTGTCCGCACCCCATTAAAGGATTCCATAATCTGCAGCCCCCCAGGCAATTGTTACTTCTACTTAAGATCAGCATCTATGAAAGAACAGGCTCACCATCCTAAACGATGTTTTGTTGTTATGGGCTTTGGCATTAAAACAGATTTTGCCACCGGCAGGCAGCTTGATCTGAATAAATCATATAAAATACTGATCAAACCGGTGGTAGAACAAAAAGGTTTAACCTGCATCCGCGCCGATGAAATTCAGCATACCGGATCGATCGATCTGTATATGTACCGCGAACTGCTGGACGCCGATATAGTGATTGCGGATCTGTCAACCGCTAACGTTAATGCGTTTTATGAACTGGGCATCCGGCATGCATTACGCCGGAAAACCACCATTGTTATTTCTGAAGATAAGCTGGCCTATCCCTTCGACCTCAACCATATCAAAATCACACCCTATACACACCTCGGTTCCGCTATCGATTACGAAGAAGTGGAACGGTTTAGAAAAGTACTCGGCGATACCATAGATGCGGTAATGCATGCCGATGATCCGGATAGTCCGGTGTATACGTACCTGCAGGACCTTATGCCGCCCTCAAAAAAGAAAAAGGTGGCCAATGCGATTAAAATGATTGAGAAGGAAGTTGCTGATGTGATTGAATACCAGGACAAGCATGCTGAGACGGCGCCCGGTTTTGAAAACAGTACACTTTCTTTACTGGCCGAGCAGGGGGAGGAAGCCCTTAAAGCCAATGATTTCAGTACTGCTAAAACCTTCTTTAAAACGGCAGTTTCAAAGATCCAAAAAGAATACAAACATGAAGCCGCGGCCCCCAATTCATACCTGATACAACGGCTTGCGCTAACCACCTATAAAGGCGAGCCTGAGAATGATGAGGCATTGAAAGAAGCGATCTCCATGCTCCGTAAGATCGACCTCGATCATTCCAACGATACCGAAACAGTGGTACTGGCCGGGCGTATTGAAAAACGATTGTTCAAAAATGGCGCTGGTGATGATCACCTGAATAATGCTATACTGTATTTTCAGCGGGGATATTTTTTATTACATAACCGCTATAACGGCATCAACCTGGCGCTGTTACTGACCCGCCGGGTTAATACAAACCTGTACCCACAGGAGGTGGAAAAACTGGCCGACCTGGTTTGGGCAAACCGGATCCGGCGTGAGGTGCTTGAAATGTGCGAAAAAGAATGGGATCAGATCATGGAACGTCAGCAAAAAAAGCAGGAAAATATGCTGCCGGGCGATAGTGACTTTTCCGAAGACCAGAAGCATACCGATAATGAAAACAAATTCTGGATCATGGCCAACCGCGCGCAGGCGCATTTTGGCCTGGGTAATACTGAAGCATATAAAATTGCCCTTGATGCGGCCTTGCATATTGATCATGCCGACTGGATGATCAATACCATCATGGAAGAATTTAAGGTATTGCGGGAAGTTTTGGAGAAACATGGTCATTTGCTCAGGCCTGCATGGAAGATATGAATCCGCATAGCCCGGACAGCCTGGTTATACTATTTCCTGTGAAACAATGGTGCTGTTTAAACGCTTATTCATCAACCCAAAAATACATATATGCCCAAAGGTTTGTCATTACATATTGGCATCAATTATGTCGATCCTGCCCATTATGATGGCTGGGATGGCGAACTGGCCGGATGCGAGAATGATGCCCGCTTTTATGAATCGCTAGCTGCTGATGCGGGTTTTCAAACCAACATCCTCCTAACCAATGCGGCAACGACAGCCGCGCTTTCAGCTAGTCTTGCCGGATATGCCGCAGCCTTAAACTCCGGTGATACATTCTTTCTTTCCTATGCGGGACATGGAGGAAGCATACCTGACCTGAATGGCGATGAGGATGATATGAAAGATGAAACCTGGCTGTTGCACGATCGTCAGTTTATTGATGATGAACTGTTTGCCGCATTGCAGCAATTTGAACCCGGTGTAAAATTGTTGCTCGTTTCAGACAGTTGTCATTCCGGTACCGTTACCCGTAAGGCGGTTGTTAATGGAACCGATCTCACGCTTCGAATCGACGGCAAGGAAATCACCCATAAACTGATTGCCCGCAAACCACCTCTGAAAGTAATCCGAAATGCATACGAACAACATAAAGACCTTTATGATCCGGTGCTCAACCAGGGAAAAGCGTTCCCGGATGATGTTGCATCTTATGTAATGCTCTTTGCTGCCTGCCAGGATGATGAAACAGCCAAGGAGTGGGGCGACAGTGGCTTATACACCGGCACCTTCCGGCGGGTGTTCGAAAGCGGCCATGCCGATTATACAGCGCTGCATAAGGCGATCATGCGGGAGATGCCCGATATTCAAACACCGAAACTGTTCACCTATGGAAACCCGCGTTTTGATTTCTCCCATGAATCTCCTTTTCAGTTAAAGGGTAAACCGATTGTGCTGAAACCTGACACAAAACAAGCAGAAACATCACGGGCACCGGATAATGCCGACGAACTGATTATGCACAGCAGTGGAACGGTTTCCGGAACAAGGGACCGTTCAGGTAAGGCGGTTGAAGATACTTCAGATCAGCTTCGTTTTACGTTGCGCGATGCGGGAACTGATGAGCATGGCTGGGACCAGGCTTATAAGGAATATATCAGCCGTAAATCCAAGGGAGAAGGAGTGGTTTTCGTAGAACCAAATCTTAAAAATCAACCCCGACGACCTTCTGCAACGGTTACCCGTGGCCGTGGTATACTGAACAATTATCTTTCTAACTGGCCTCAGCCTCCCCGCGATGAAAATGAATTTACCTGGCACCTCGGAGATGCTTATTCACAATTGAAAAAAGCGGCGGAAAAAACCCTTGAAAAAACCAATGGTAAAGCGTTCGTCAGAATTGGGCATATTGATACCGGGTACCTCGAACATTGCAGTAAGCCGGAGAAATTGCTTACCAACCTGGGAGTGAGTTTTGTTAAGGACGAATTTGGAAGAAATAAAGGTATTGATAAGCTGAATACGGGTTTTCCTGCCGAGCAGGATGGACATGGTTGCGCCACCCTGGCTATACTGGCCGGAAAGCCGGTAACTCGTGAAGATTCTTACGGAAATTATGAAGGTGCATTTGGTGCAGTACCTTTCGCTGAGGTGATCCCCATACGCATATGTGAAACCGTTTTCAATTTTTTCAATGCCAATGATGTAGCTGATGGTATTGATTATGCGGTTGATCATGGCTGTGAGGTAATTACCATGTCCATGGCCGGATACCCCACACGCCGGGTGGCTGAAGCCATCAACCGGGCCTATGAACATGGGGTAGTGGTGGTCACCGCTGCAGGAAATAACTGGGTAAAGGGAATGCAGAAGCTGACGCCCAAGGCAGTGATGTATCCGGCCCGCTTCGACCGGGTTATTGCCGCCACCGGAGTTTGTTATAATCAGGAGCCCTATGAACTGGCGTCGAATTCATGGTTTAAAAGCCGTTCGGAGGGGGGTGAATTTATGCAGGGTAATTATGGTCCTGCACACGCCATGAAAACAGCTTTGGCGGCCTATACCCCTAATCTCCCCTGGGCCACCTGCTCCAGCGGGGAGATCAAATTCCTGCGCTCCGGAGGAGGAACATCATCGGCCACTCCGCAGGTTGCTGCTGCAGCGGCAATCTGGATCGCCTATAACCGGGAAATGATAGAGAAACATGGCATTGGAAAAAGCTGGAAGAAAGTGGAAGCGGTACGCAGGGCTTTATTCCGCTCAGCAGGAAAAAGTTACCCGGGCTATAAAACCTTTTACGGTAATGGAACCCTGAAAGCATTCGATGCCCTGGAGAATTTCAACCTCGATACAGAACTGGATACACTCAAGCCGGCTCCTGAGGCCAAGGTGAGTTTTGGTGGCTTCTTCCAGTTCGCAGGCCAGTGGTTTCGAAGCAGAACGGAAGCTGATGAGCAACTAAAAACACTTTCCGATGACAAGGGGTTGCAGGATATGATTGAACTCGAAATCGTTCAATTACTGTATCGTGATCCTGAACTTTACGAATACAGCGCGGTGATTGATTTTGAAGATGAAGAAGGGCTCGATTTCCTGCACGACCCGGAAGCGAAGCGAAAATTTTTTGGTAAGATAGCCGCCTCGCCCTATGCGTCGGAATTTTTAAAAGGCATTCTTAAAACGAATGAAACAAAAGGATAAGGTTCGCGAAATCTGCACGTTCATCTGCGAAATCTGCACTTAAATCTGCGAAATCTGCTGGAACTTTTCAGAACATAAAAAAAACCGCCGGCATCATTGCCAGCGGTTCTTTCTATATACTTTTCTTACAGCGCAAAAAACTGCCTGACCGATGAAGTAGGCGTTGCCGCCCGATGGCCGGCAAAAATATGATGCATCCGTCTGCCGATAGTGGCGTTCCACCAGTCTGAATAATCAATGTAATTACCACTGGAGTTGCGTATTTGTAACGGCCCCAGATCCTGACCATTGTCGCCAATGATCCGGATACGGTAATCGATCCGTTCAGCACCCTGTGTAACCAAACGGTCGGCATGCTTTATAACCGGAATCTGTACCCAACCAGTCGCCTGACCAAAAGCAACAGGTTCACCCAGGT
>JAEYRC010000408.1 GCA_023409675.1 Bacteroidota bacterium | reverse complement strand
ATGCCGGACTGTTCTTTACCGAAATCGTTTCCACTTTCAGGGTTGATTCCAGCCACGAATCATTAAATCGATAGCGCTTTCTGGACTCATCTTCAAAAGCTATGGTATAGAAATCCTTAACATCGCGCATGGCGTTCGTTACACCCCAGCTGATATGTTCATTAAACCCGATGATAACTCCCGCAGTTCCCGGAAAACTTACGCCATACACCGAATATTCAGGCGTGGTGAGCTGAATTTCAAACCAGAGTGAAGGAAGACTTACCCCCAGGTGCGGATCATTACTCAGTATAGGTCTGCCGCTTTGCGTTTTCGTTCCGTTCACCGCCCAGTTGTTACTGCCATTATCCTTATTGGGCTTGATGGATCGTATTCCGGTACTGTCGGCCCATTGGAAATACAATGAATCTGCCGATTCGGGAGGATTGGCTGTAACCTGAGGCTGCGCATAGGCCGTCCCCCTGGGAACAATCGGATCGAGCGAATCCTGACTAACGGGATACATCAGGTCAAAAATATCCTGCTGCAATACCTTGCGGGCATTAGATAGTTCGATATCATCTTCATAGCCGGTCAGCTCGTAGCTCATAAACATCAGGAACAAGGCGGTTTTGAGGTTGGTCCATTTTTCAGGCCGGTAATTTAGCAAACGGTATTCCAGTGGCAGACTGGCATTGGTCAGGTTACTGATCCATGCATTAACGCCGGCTGTATATGCATCCAGCATGGTTTTCGTAAAGGGATCCGCTTCCATCTCGCGAAGCGAATTTTCTGCCCCATACACCATACCCAACCGACGCATGTTCCGGTCATAATTCAGGTAAGCATCCTGTTCTCCTGCACCCAGCAACTCACTGATCCTGCCGGCAGCGCCATGGGTTTGAAATTCCATCTGCCATAACCGGAATTTTGCGTGCAAATAGCCCTGAACATAATACAGGTCGCGATCGTTCTGAGCAAATACATGCGGAACCATCCGACTGTCGAAATAAACCTCTACGGGTTCCTGAAGTTCCGGTAAATCCACCTGCATATTCTCCGGTTTATCTACCGGTTCGGCATTCAGCCAGAAACCATGTTGCGGACTGATAAAGCCGCCTAAGGGAGGTGTTGATCCAAAAGGTATACTAAGCAGTATGATCAGGGTAAGCGTTATCAGCAGAGACACTATTGCCGGAACTATTCTCATAACTTAACTGGGGGTAAATGCGCTAAAAATAATGTATTTTTTCTATTGTTCTCTTTGGATAAGGTCATCTATATTTTGCAATTGCCCTATCAGGCGCTGAACCGATTCCTTATCATTGAATGCATGCAACACCACCCGCAGTCGTTCACTTCCCCGCCGTACTGTCGGTGATATAATTGGACGCACATCGAAGCCCTGGCGCTGTAACTCAGCAGCTACCTTACGCACTTGTTTATTGCCGGGTATAATTAATCCCTGGATAGCCGTTGTAGCCGGGGTGCGTTCAACGGGTAATACCGCATGCCGGAACATGGATATCAGTTCAGCCAGGTGTTCGCGTTCCAGTTTCATGTTCGGAAATAACCGGTATGCTTGCAGTACCAGGGCTATACTGTGTTCAGGAAGTGCTGTACTGAACAGAAAGGGGCGGGAAAAATTTATGAGATAATCGCGTAATTCCGTTGATCCCAGAATAATCGCACCGTGACAACCCAGCGCTTTTCCGAAGGTATGGATACGCGCGAAACACTGATCCTGCAACCCCAGCATTTGCACCAGTCCCTCTCCCCTCGGGCCGATCACAGCGGTTGCATGAGCTTCATCGACAATTAATGCAGCAGCATATTTAGCGCACAATTGAGCAATATCGTCCAGTGGCGCCAGGTCGCCATCCATGGAAAATACCGATTCCGTAACTACGAAAACCGGGCCTGGCAGTTGCCTGAGCTTCCGTTCCAGGTCATTGGGGTCGTTATGATCAAAAGAATGACATACGGCACCACTCAGCCGCATGCCGTCATGAACGGAAGCATGAATCAGACGGTCGTACAGTATGGTAGTACCTGGCCGGCCGATACAGGAAAACATCCCTAAGTTGGCATCATAACCTGAATTGAAGATCAGCCCTGCAGGGGCATTGTGAAAGGCGGCTATTTCCTGCTCAGCCTGTTCTATCAATCCGTAATTACCCGCCAGTAGCCGGCTTCCGGTGGATCCTGTGGCATATAACCGCGAATCAGGGAGAACGATACGTTTATTGGTAACCAGTCCCAGGTAATCATTGGATACAAAATCGAGCAGTCCGCTGGGCTGAACCAATGATCGTAATGCATCCTTATCCCGGGCTTCCGCTAAACGCTGATGAATAAAATCCAAGAGGCTTGTTTTATCAAAGATCGGATTAATACATATTGAGGCAGCTTGTTTATTTTTGCCGGCATGGAACAGGATGGCCATAAAAATATACTGGGACTACGTTTACCGACCGACCCGCGCTGGGTAAACCTGGCCGATAAATCGCTTGAATATATATTAACCGATCATGCATGGTGCGAACAAAAAGCCGCAACAACCTGTATTTCGGTTATTCAATTGTATAACGACAAGGAAAAACTTGTTGAAGCGCTGGCGCCTATAGTTACCGAAGAATGGGGGCATTTCAGGCTGGTGCTTGCCGAAATCCGGAAAAGAAATCTCAAACTCGGCAGGCAGCGTAAAGATGAATATGTAAATGCATTGCTCGGCTTTCAGCGTAAAGGTGGCCGGCCTGAAGACCGCTTACTCGACCGCCTGCTGTTCTGCGCCCTGATCGAAGCCAGGAGTTGTGAACGCTTCAAGCGCCTCAGCGAAGGACTAACGGATAATTATATGCGCTCTTTTTACCGGCGCTTTATGGAAAGCGAAGCCGGACATTATCATTTATTCATTGACCTGGCTTATGAGTATACCGACCCTGTGGCCGTTAAGCAGCGCTGGGCTGAGTGGCTTGATTTTGAAGCATCGGTATTATCTAATTTAACCCCCCGCGGTGACCGCATCCACTAAGATTTTATCAAATCACCCAGCCTGGAAACATAAACATCAATATATTCTTCCAGGTATTTGCGCCGGTATTGCATGATCCATCGGGGATGTGGCAGGGGTATGATCTCTTTAAAGAACTGATATTGCTGATTCAGCCGGCTAAAATAGGCATAATTGGTTCCTTCTCCCAAACAGATGCACTTATCCTGTTGTGAAAAAATACGCTGCTGTTCGCGAATGCATTGCACAATAAAGGGTTCAATTCCTGCCAATAATTTCTTATCATCATAATAGTTTAGGTTGGTACCATTGCGGGTAAAGCCCAGCGGAGAAAGAGCTGTTATGAAGAATGAACTATAAAATGATGTTGCTCCGCCCCAGGCCCTGACAACACTATAAATAAAGTCTGCGGATAATTCTTTTCGCTTCTGCAACTCGTTCGGTATACCGCAATCTTCACTCAGCCGGATGGGATCTGTAAAGGGAATTCCGGTAATACCTCCGCCAAAGCGACCGGGATTAATACCAAATACCAGTGCGCGCGGACGATGATCACTGTAAAATTTAGTATAGAACTGTTCCGCGTATTTTATGGATGAGGCGGTGGTAAAGGGATTCATCACCTCAATACCGGCAGGCACATCCAGCGACGCGGGCAGCATCCTGTAAAAATTTAATATTGCTGAACTGTTGGAAATTTCTGCATTCATTTACGATAAAGTTAACTGTAAAAAATATACCTTTCGGCTATCAGAATAAACGAAAAACAGGTTAAATAAAGGTGATGAAAGAAGCCAGTATACTGAAGGCCGCGGCCCAGTTTGGAACAGGAGATATAATTCAATCCGCCCTGGGCGACGGACTGATCCATCGTACCTATAATGTTTTGTATGTTCGAAGTGGGCGCAGGATTGTTTTACAATGCATTAATCAGAAAACCTTTCCCCAGCCGGAAAATATCATCCGCAATTATTGCATGATCTATGAACACCTGAACCGGCCTGAAGGCTCA
Source organism: Bacteroidota bacterium (assembly GCA_023409675.1). Taxonomy (GTDB): domain Bacteria; phylum Bacteroidota; class Bacteroidia; order Chitinophagales; family Chitinophagaceae; genus Flavitalea. The sequence continues at coordinate 7,415 of JAEYRC010000408.1, read as the reverse complement.
CCGGTACAGATACCCGAACCCCTTAAAACTCATGATGGCCGGTTTTTCTGGATCGATGAGCATGGAAATTTCTGGCGCGCAACCACGTTTATTCCCAATACATTTACGCCCTCCACCTTGTCCAGTAGCGCAGCGGCATTTAAGTCGGCCCGTTGTTTTGGCCAGTTTACCCGCGCCCTTGCAGACCTGGATCAGGACAGTCTGGATATCATACTGCCGGGTTTCCATGATCTTTCCAAACGGTATAATGCTTTTGAAAGTGCTGTCAGCGGCGCCAATATCAACCGTCTGCTGAAATCTACACACCTGATCGCGGAGATTCGCCAGCGAAAAAATTATGTTGAATTCTACGAATCGGTGCTGCGCAATACCAATGATTATCCCAGAAGGCTTATGCATCATGACTGCAAAGTGAGTAACATACTTTTTGACCTTAACACCGGTGATCCTGAAATGCCGGTTGACCTTGATACCACTATGCCGGGCTATTATTTTTCAGACCTGGGTGATATGATCCGCACCATGGCCTGCACGGAAAATGAGCAAAGTGTTTCCTGGGAAAACATCGGTATCGATGATGAAATGTATAAAAGCCTGCTTAACGGCTACCGGGAAGGCATAGGCGATATATTAACGGATATGGAAAAAAGGCATATACATTTTTCAGGGATCCTGCTGACCTATATGCAGTGCATTCGCTTCCTGGCCGATTTCCTTAATAATGATATATACTATCATACATCCTATCCTGAACAAAATCTGAACAGGGCGCTGAATCAATTCATTCTTCTGGAAAAGCTGGAAGAATACCTGGCAGAAAAATACAACTGGTCAGGAACCTTCACCGGAGAACCAGGTTAACTCTTCTTCCAGGTCGAGGTATGGATACTGCTGTTTCAGTTTGCTGATCCGTTCATACTGCTCCCGGCGAAACCGGGCATGCGCTTCACTGCCGGGATGCAGGGGTTTATGCCGGCGGGCTATACTGACCGAGCGCAGTTCAGCTGCCAGCGCGGTTGCGGCTGCACTGAAGTAATGACGGCTAAATTGTTCGAGCACATATTCCGTTGCCTGATAATTTGGATGAACAAGGTCGGTATCATAGAACCGGTGATCCCGCAAAACATCGATCACCAATTCATAGGACGGAAAATAATAAACCTTGTCAAACTTTTCAACCAGGTGATGCACTGATTCGATTAGTCTGGCTTTACTGCGGTTATTATTGATCAGCCCGTCACGGACATGCCGTACAGGACTTACTGTTAAAATTATTTTCAGTTCCGGGTTGAAATGCCGCAACTGATGCAGGCAGGCGTCTAAGGCGGTATTTATTTCTTCAATGGTCAGCAAATGCTTCCTGAACCATTTTGCCGGAGCCCGGTGGCAATTAGCAACCGGCCGGTCCTCTTCCAATAGTTGATAGGAATAAGCTGTTCCAAGCGTAATGATTAACCAGTCGGCTGTTTTCAGAAACTGATGTGCGGTTTGCTGCGAAGAATTAATTGCTGCTGCCACTGCGTCGGGCTGCAAACCCGAATACCTGCTGTGGTGTGCCCAGCTGTGCCAGAGCTCATGAAGCCTGAACAATTGCTGCGCTGTTATGGGTTCATTGCGGATGTACGACACTAATGCGTTAACAACGCTGATCGGATCGAACAAAATGCCGTTGGGATTCTGAAGTACCGGAAATTTCATCTGTTCCAGAGCAGCGCCGATGTGTTCAGTAAAACATGAGCCCATCAGTACTATCCGGTGATGATGCTCAATCAACTGGTCAGGAACGGGCACTTCCGCATCAATATGAAATTTTATCAAGGCGAACTATTTGTCTGTTATACAATACAGGTATATGGCTGCTCTATCAGATGAAGATTTGTGACGCAAGCGCGCTGCTTTCGTTCAGTGCTTCCTGGTTTATTTCCGGTAGAATATTCAATGCTGAAAAGTAAGGCAGCAATTTTTCGGTATCAATATTCCCGACAAGATCATCACCTGCCATTGGGCATCCACCATATCCTTTCAGCGCGCTGTCGAACCGTTGACACCCTGCCTGTAATGCAGCCTGAACTTTCTCCTTCCATTCACCGGGACGGGCATGCAGGTGCACTCCTATTTCAATGTCGGGCAAACTTTTTACCAGATACCCGGCAATAGCGGATATCTGTTCGGAAGTAGCCAGTCCAACTGTATCAGCCAGGGAAATTATTCGTATATCCAGTCCGGTTAGTTTATCCACCCACTGATAAACGATATCTTCCGACCAGGCATCTCCATAGGGATTTCCAAAAGCCATAGAAATATAAACCACCAGTTGTTTATTCATTTGCAGGCAACGGTCCTGAATACCCGCCACCACCGACAGGGAACGGTTGATGCCTGCATTGGTATTGCGTTGTTGAAATGTTTCGGATACAGAGAAGGGATAGCCTAAAAAATCAATCTCCGGATATGCTGCCGCCTCATCCGCACCGCGCTCATTAGCGACAATAGCCAGTAGTTTTGACCCCGACCCTTTCAGTGACAATCCGTTTAATACAGCTCTTGTATCGGCCATCTGCGGAATAGCTTTGGGAGAAACAAAACTGCCAAAATCAATCGTATCAAAACCCACCTGTAACAGCTTGTTGATATAGGCAATTTTTTGTTCAGTTGGGATTTGATGCTTCCAGCCCTGCATGGCATCCCGCGGACATTCCACCAGCCTGACCATTTGCATGGATTCCTGACCTTCCTGTTGTACGGATGCGTTCATAAAACAAAATTCAGCCTTTTCTGGATATCTGCCCGCAAGAAAGCGTTAATTAGCCGGCAGGTGCTCATTTTAGTTTTTTTGCTGATCGTCTTTATAGAAAATTCAGGGCTGTACTCCCCGAATGCGCTGCTTCAGCGCTTCATATAGTATTATACCCGAAGCTACTGAAACATTAAAACTATCGAAAGTGCCGGCCATAGGAATTGAAAAACGTTTGTCTGATGCTTTCAGCAGGTATGGCTGCACGCCCTTTTCTTCATTACCGGCAATGATGCAGCAGGGGGCAGAGAAATCCATTTCATACACTTTATCAGTCGCATCCATTGCAGAAGTGTACACCTGGATGCCATTCAGGTGCAGGTCATCAACCGCTTTCAGCAGGCTTCCAACGCGGCAGACATGAATTTTTTCCAGGGCACCGGCAGATGTTTTCATGGCCTCCTCATTAATAGCCCCTACTCCTTTATCAGGAATAATAAGGGCCTGGGCCCCACAACAAACCGCTGAGCGGGCAATACCACCGATATTACGCACATCGGTTATACCATCCAGCATTATGAATAACGGCGTTTCGCCCTTTTCCAGCACCTGGTCAATAACCTGCTGCAGATCCATATAGGGTATTATGGCGGCGATGGCAATGCAACCCTGATGGTTCGCTTTGGAAAGACTGTTGAGTTTTTCGGGAGGTACTTGCTGAATTGGAATATTGTGCTCACGTGCAAGCTGCCGGATCCGTCCGATCGCATCTCCGCTGATATTGCGCTGCATGAGGATCTTATCAATAGCCCGTCCATGCTCAATGGCTTCGATCAGGGGCTGCCGGCCAATGACCAGGCTAGACTTGTCGGGCGATTTATGCCGGTTATAATTTTCCATCGAGCATCATATATTTAATTTTATAGATAGCGGCTACGGATAGCGCATCCGTAATGGCCCCCCGTTCAACCATTTCCAGTGCTGTATCAAGATGCACTTTCCGAACCCGCAGTTCTTCTGATTCTTCGGGTGCAGCATCCTGCTGTTCGAGATCACGGGCAAGGTAAACATACGCGTATTCATCTGATACAGAATTGGAGAGATGCATATTGAACAATTCAGTCCAGCGTTTTGCTATCAATCCGGTTTCTTCCTTAAGCTCGCGCATGGCGGCTTCCAGCGGATCGCTGCCTTCAGGACAACCTCCTTCCGGAAGTTCCCAACTGTAGGCATTTAACGTAAAACGATACTGACCAACAAGATACAGTTCACCTTCTTCTGTTAATGGAACAATTGCAATCGCAAAATTTTTAAAGTGCACTTTTCCATATATCCCCTTGCCGCCCCCGGGATTGATCACATCAAATTCCGTTACATTGATCCAGGGATTATCATAAACAGGTTTACTTCCGAGTATAGTCCAGGGATTTTCAGCTTCAGCACGCATCATGGTATCGGTTGAACGGTTAAACACGTCAAAAATAAAAAACCTCCCCGATACACAGGGAGGTTTGAACAAGCTTTGCCGCTGTTATCGTAGACCAAAAGCCTTTTTGACTTTGGAGACATAATCGAGCTTTTCCCAGGTAAACAATTCCACTTTTTTCTTCACTGTTTTTCCATCGGGAGAGGTGAATACTTTTTCCACCACTTCAGGTTTACGGCCCATATGGCCATAAGCCGCGGTTTCACTGTAGATAGGGTTTCTGAGTTTCAGGCGGCTTTCAATGAAATAAGGACGCATATCAAAAAGATCATTGATACGTTCACTGATCTCTCCATCACTCATATCCACCTTAGCAGTTCCACGGGTATCAATATAGATACTGGTGGGCTTTGCCACTCCAATTGCATAGGAAACCTGTACCAGTACTTCATCACAAAGGCCTGCAGCTACGAGATTTTTCGCAATATGCCGGGTGGCATAAGCGGCAGACCGGTCGACCTTGGAAGGATCTTTACCACTGAAAGCCCCGCCACCATGCGCGCCTTTACCTCCATAGGTATCCACAATGATCTTACGTCCGGTCAGCCCGGTATCGCCATGTGGACCACCAATAACAAATTTACCGGTAGGGTTGATATGATACCGGATCTTATCATTGAACAGTTTCGCGTACTTTTTATATTTCGATTTAACCCTGGGGATCAGGATCGACTTAATATCCTGTTCGATCTTTTTCTGCATTTTCACTTCCGTATCAAATTCGTCATGCTGTGTCGATACTACAATAGTGTCTATGCGGATAGGGATATTGTTATCGTCATATTCAAGGGTAACCTGGCTTTTCGCATCAGGCCGTAAATATTTTATCGCCTTGTTTTCGCGGCGTAGTGCTGCCAGTTCGATCAGCAGCTTATGGGCGAGATCGAGCCCCAGCGGCATAAAGTCTTCTGTTTCATTGGTGGCATAGCCAAACATCATCCCCTGGTCACCCGCACCCTGTTCTTCCCGGGTTTTGCGGTCAACGCCCTGGTTGATATCAGCAGACTGCTCATGAATAGCCGAAAGTACTCCGCAGGAGTTGGCTTCAAACATATACTCACTCTTCGTATACCCGATCTTACGGATAACATTACGCGCTATTTCCTGAACATCAAGATAGGCACGGGACTTTACTTCACCCGCAAGCACGACCTGCCCGGTGGTTACCAGGGTTTCGCAGGCTACTTTTGACTGGGGATCAAATGCAAGAAAATTATCAATCAGCGCATCGGAGATCTGATCAGCCACCTTATCGGGATGTCCTTCTGATACACTTTCGGAAGTAAACAAATACGGCATGTTAACTGAATATTTTTCGTTTAAAGACGCTCTGGCCGGCGCAAAGATAAGTTTAGACCTTATATTCTCGAATAAATTATTCGCAACCTGGCCTTATGGGTAGGATGAGTTCCTCCACCCAATACCACCCTGCCTGCTCCAAGCCGCGGATTCAATTGCAGAAAGAGTTTTGAAGACTGAATGAATCCGTTAGGTTCCTGGTAACGCGGCTCAGTATAGTACGGCGCGTATATCCTGAGACGATTAATAGGCTGGCCTTTGGTTACAATACTTTGTATATAACGGGATATATTAAACGCATACCGGTTACGCGCGAATAATCCACCGAAAGTTTCTATATCATAACCCGGATCTTCATTAACGGGTATATAATCATTTCGTACCGTGAAAGAAGTATCTCCTGTTGCATTGATACCATCGAGAAATAATATCGAAGGCCGGCTAAACCAGTTGTCACCGTCGGAAGGCAATACATCAAAGATCAATTCCGCCAAATGGATCACCCGGTTATCCAGTGTATCCAATCCGGGAATATCCAGCTGACCATAGGAACCCGGTGATGTTTGGATATAAAGCTTCTCATCGTTATCCTGTCCATTCTCCAGCGCGGCCAGGTAACCGTTAGCCGGCGTACGGTTTACAAGATTAGCCCGGGGCAGACTGCTATACGCGAAGGATCTCGACAGGGTATCTTTTTTACCATTGCTGGTAACCGTAAAATAGAATGTCATCCGCGTGGCTTCATTCTGCAGATCGAAATAGGCCAGCGCGTTTTTGGTGGAAGAAGCTCCATCGTTGACCTTTACTTCAAAACCCTTGAAATAGGTTCTGAAGGCAGAATCAGACTTATACGCGTTGGTCGTGTCGTAGTTTATAAATCGCCGGGCGAAATTCGTATCGAGCGCTATCCGCAATTCATTGCGTGTAAGCACAGTATCCCTGCCCTGCCTGTAGGCAAGAGAATCATTAAGTGTCCAGTAAAAAACCTGTTTCGAACCTAATACCTCGGGAATTGTTTGGAAAGCAGGCGTGGCAATAGGATAGATCGTATCATTCCGGAAAGATGCAGCCTGGTCAATCTCCCGCACTTCAACCTGTTGAATGGAAGAAGAATCGCCGTATAAACCGCTATACGACAGGGAAAGAACCAGCGAATCGATAACCAGAGAATCGCTATTCGGAAAAGGATATGATGTGGAACCCGTGATCAGTCCAAAATACATTGCCGCATCGGTACGGCCGAATTCAGGATCATTGGCAATAATGCCCAGCGCCTGCAGATGATAGTAAGAACGGGTAGAATCAGTAAATAATTTATTATCGGTGGTAACGTCCAGAACTGATTCAAAGGTATTCACATTGTCCACTGCCGGGATCAGTCCGGAACCGATATCGGTAGAGCTGATCTTCTTGCAGGAGTAAAGAGAAAACAGAACCAGGGATGAAATTAAAACAGCAGTTAAAACGCGCTTCACAAAAGGAAATATTGATGATTATGAATCGGACTTATTTGGAAAGGTCGGTATAGAGCTGTAAATAATCTGTTAAATCGGATTCAGCGTTATAGCCGAGTACTTTCTTACCCCGCACTTTTCCGAATTCGGTAACCAGTTTTTTATCGATATCTTCTGATCCGAAGGTTACCGCATCGGCATAGCTCGCTCCACCCCGCATAATGGAACTGTTGTTAAGTTCTTTATAGGGATCAAGGTCTTTTTCCTTAATTGATCCGTTGAAGTTGATCAGCTTCAGGAAATCCTGCTCGAAGTTTTCCGTAAAACTGTTCTGACCGATGGTGTAAATCACCTTACTGTGTGCAAAGACAGGTTCTTTTTTATAGATCGTTTTCAGGTAAAGCGGTACAAGGCCTGTCATCCAGCCACTGCAATGAATGAT
>JAEYRC010000407.1 GCA_023409675.1 Bacteroidota bacterium | reverse complement strand
GTAGCCGAAATTAATTCCGGCAGTATGGCGATCGCAGCAGCCGCACCTTCATTGTTTGTGCCCAGCCATTGCCGATGAAAGGCGTCAGTCTCCACCTTTACGTTCCACATATTACCGGAAACAGCAGCAACCTTATCATCATGATTCCATATATCCACCACATGATATCCGGGTTTGACAGGAATCTGCAGCAGCGTATCCTGATATCCTTCGGGAATCACACTGTAAATCGTATAAATAGTTTTTTCGGGGAGCGCCCATTCATTAGCCCAAATTTTTTCCGCAGCAACCGGGTACAGCGGTGTATAGCCCCTTGATGTGAAATTGTAGCTATTTTCACGCAGGATCCTCGACGTTTGCCCGAGCAACTTGTATTGCTCCTCAGCCCAGTCGGGCTGACCCGGCGCCATGATATTCATTTCCGTCCCATAGCCATTGAAGAATGCCGTCAGGTATTCCCGGCGAATCCTTTCCTTGAACAATTCCGCAACCCGGTAAATGGTAAATTCGGGTTTGATGAATTTATTAAGATTAAGCATAGGCGGATAATACAGGGCATTATGCACCCTTCCCGAAACAATTCCAGCCATATCGCGGGGAACGGCCATGCCCTCACTGTACATAATCACTCCTTTCCTGACGCGGTCGGCCGCATCCTGAAGTTCCCTGCTCGATTCTCCTTTAGTATCGAGCACTACACCGTCGGCAGCCGTTTCGCGGATAAGGGTTGAAAGGCCTTCAAAATGATCTTCAGACCGGGTGGAGGCATCCCAGGGATTATAGGAGATGAACAGTTTGGCGCCTTTGGAATTAGCCATAGCGGCCAGTTCCCTGACCTTTGCCGTACCGCCGGGAAGATCCCGGAATAAATCAAACTGATTGCGCTGATCAAGTCCCAGCGTTGGCCAGGTTGGCCAGATCGTTATGATATCATCACCTCCATACAACTTCTTACCGCGATCAAGAAATGGCGCCAGGTTAAAACTGTCGGAAGCATAGTCATAATAAAATTTATCCCAGTTCATCATGAGGTGCTGAACATAGGTATGACGCACCCATTTAAGGTCTTCACGCTCAAAGAGCTCATTGTTGAAGTCCTGCACATCATAAAGCATCCTGTCCTGGAAACTGCGTTTCAGCGCCGCATGCCAGTCGCCCGGCACAGCTTCCATATAAACATCATAGGTAACCGAACCACCGGGATAGATCATCGTTTCAAAACGCCGGCGGCTGGCCTTCTCGAGCTTTTCGCGGTTGCGCCTGACCAATGCCGTTAGCGCCTTACCATTGGATTCATACACCGCAAAACCCAACTCCCAGGCATTATCCGGAACAATCACATTTACCGGTTCCCTGCCCGGTATAAACAAATGCGTCCGGCTCAGGCCATGCTTTCCTTTCCCGGTAATGTATACCCGATCTTTATGTTCGCCCAGGGGAACAAGATTCTCGAACATGATGGTATCACCGGAAATATTTTTAAAGGTCATCGTTCCCTTAATGCCGCTTGCGGTAGCATTTTCAAGGCTATGGGTAAATTGAACGATACGCTGATAGGCCCCGGGTTTATCAGCACTGTAGCTTCTGCCATCAATGATTACAGAAAATAACGGAGCATTAAGTTCCATGTTGCTTCCATTATCCAGGCGGGCGGATTTTATCAGTCCCTTGTCGATTGTCAGTTGCTGGAGTTGCTGAGCATTAAGCTGACTGACCAGAGCCAGTGCAAGAAAACAAATCCGGTATCGTAAGATCATCATGCCATTCTTCGTTTAAATAAGATCGTTAGGTATATCAGGGCATCAGCACATCCTGATGTGTAACCCCGTCTGTTAATAATAAAAATTTGGTCTGGGCCTTGATTTTCTGAGCATCTTTTACCACCAGCAGATAATAGATGCCCGGTGTTCCCAGTTCGGCAGCGGTAAACACGGCTGCTCCCTCACCTGAACTGGCCTTTTCCGCTTTGGGTGCCCCTTCAGCGTCGCGGGCATCCATGGTGGTATACACTTTAACCAGCGCACCGCTGACCGCCGTGCCGGCTGTGTTTTTTACATTGACCTGAAGACCCGGATCTGTTGACGACAGTATGGGGTTGATATACGACCGGTCGCAGGACAGGGTTAATATACCAAAAAATAACAGCAGGAAAGTTGTTCTGAAAAAATATATGCGCTTCATAATTGTAGTTTATAGGTATTACATTTCGTTGCCAACGCCACCAAACGTGTAAAAAGGAATCTGATGAAGGATCAATTCATTAGCCGGAACAGGAAAATGATATAATGTTCCGGGGCGAAGCTCTCCCTTTCTTCTGCGGTCAAAATAGCCGAGGTGCGGATAAACAAAATCCGATTCCAGGTAGCGCTCATAAAATATGGCATCCAGTAAAACCTCCGCGCTTTCACCGCCAGTCAGGGCATTGAGATTACCTGCTCCCACACGGGTATTGTTAATCAGGGCGGCAACTTCAGCACCGGGTTTACCCGACCGAAGAGCAGCTTCCGCTTTCAGCAGGTCGTTTTCCGCTTTGAGTATATGTGGAAAAAATCCGGAGAAGTTATTGGCTTCATCTTCATAACGGACATACTTATACTCACTTAGCATATTAAAACCGCGTGTATTCGGATTCCATCCTGTGTGCCGGCCTACAAAGCGGAAATAGGTATTAAGGCGGGCATCGGGTGAACTGACTTCACCGAGCGTAGCGACTCCATCGGGCCATGGGTATACCGCATTCGGATCATTTGGCGCCATCATATTAATAACGCGCTGATGCGGCCGGATCCAGTCCCAGGCCATAAGTTGCAAATGTGCCAGGAAATCGCGTGAAATCACTTTACCATTCCAGCCTTCGGTCCAGTTGATACCGAAATCCTGCGTTACTCCATCGGTTGCATAAGCATATACGCGGTTCCAGTCGATCTGTTCAGCCTGTTGTGGTGTTCTTGCACTCATGGCTAATATCCTGGCGCCCATTGAACTTGCGAAAGCCTTCAGGGAATTATTATTAAAAGTTACACCCGGCAACATTGGACTTGGATCTGTAAAGGGTGTTGCACATAAGGCTATCCCTCTGTCGATCCGCTCCAGGGCAAAGGCCAGAATTTCCGGATAGGGCTTCAATTCAAAATTGAAATTCTGAAAGTCAGCGCTTTCATCAGCCAGAAATGCCTTGTCGTAAAAAAGACTCAGGTGCCCATATAAAATTCCCTGTAGAATATAAGCGTGGGCCAATACCGCATCAGTATGATCATTATTCCCCAGCATCACCTTTTTATTATCAATAGCAATAGCCTTGATAATATTATTTACCGTAGGAATGGTAGAATAAAACCCATACCATGCCGCTGCCGGAGGAGATAACACAACATCATCTACCAGGTCATTGGGCACTGCTGTTCTGGGCAGTTTATAATAATCGAAGGAACTCCAGCTACCATAACCAGAAGTGATCACTTCCGCGTTGGTTAGCGCAAAGGTTGGACTTGCCGATACTGCCGTATTCCAGAAACCGTTATAGGCTCCGGAAAGCAGCGATGGATAAGTAGACGTTGCCGCCAGTACGCCTTCCGCGTCGGGAGCATTTTCATTTACGACGTCCAGGTCTTTGGCGCAGGATGCCAGTAATAACATCGCAAAGACCATTAAGCAGGACTGTTTAAGCCTTATCCATATGGCATTGGGCGAATAAAAAGCATTCATATTTTTCATACGTAGTGTTGTTAAAAGGTGATGGCAAGGTTTCCGCTGAATGTTCTGAAGAGCGGATAGGAATGAACATCGAATTTCAGGGTATTGGCATCAAGGCCTTCCTGGTTGCTGCCGGTTTCCGGACTATAACCTGAATATTCGGTCAGCATAAACACATTTCTCGCCACCACCCCTACACGAAGATTCTGTAGTTTAATGGATCCCAGTTTAATGTTCCTGAAATCATAGTTCAGCGCCAGTTCACGGAGCGCGAAAAAATCGGCATCTTCTACATAATACTCATTATTCCATTCCCTGAATTTGGTGTAATAGCGCTCGGGCTTACGTTGGTTATACGGTTTGGCCGACTGATCGATTTCAGCGCTGGCGGTGGTGTAGCGGCGGGTATGGTTATAGGTTTGCCCACCGTTCTGCCAGGAGAACAACGCGAACAACTGTATCCCCTTAAATGTAAGGGTATTGCTGAAGTTCATATTGAAATTTGGATTCACATTGCCGATATATCGGTTCTCCGGAACGCCTTTATCGGTCATGATATATACGGGCTCTTCTTCCGGCGTACCGATCTGAGCTTTGCGAACGATATATCCTTCATTGTTTACAACAAATACACTCGCGGGATCAGTACCATGCGGCACCTGGTTCGCAACGTCTTCCAGGCGGCGTGCCCATACTCTTCCGTAGAGGGTTCCAAAGGTCAGGCCTTCTTCTATGCGGAATATGCCCGCGGAAACAATTGCGTAGCCGGAACGGTTGAGCTTCGTTACTTTCTGCCGGTTTCTGTCAAATGTGAGGGCCGCATCCCAGGAAAAATCCGGTTTATCAATCACGGTACCACGAAGTATG
>JAEYRC010000399.1 GCA_023409675.1 Bacteroidota bacterium | reverse complement strand
GACTATAGAAGGAGCAAGAGAGTTTATGAAGAAGAATAAAAAATCGCCCGAACGATTTGAGATGATCCGTTCGCTGCAGGAACTAAAGGGCTTTTTGCAGCAACTGCGCGCCGAATTGCACCACGATGATGCGGAAGAAGCCTAAAATTGTTTCCACTCACCATTACATCAACCAGCCTTAGACCTGGTTTGGTATTTCAGGCTCCCGAATGGCCAGTTTGATATTCAATTCCTCCATTAATTCAATGATCGACAGGTTCACTTCCTGGCGTAGCTGATTGAAATCCTGGATGGGAATGGTTGCCGTGAAGTATTCGATGAAAATGATAAACGCATTTTTGCTGATGTCTGAAAGAAAGACCGTATAGTTCTCCACCTTATCCTTGCGGCGTTGCAGCAGCGATTCAACACCATATATCAACTGGCTCACACTTTCTGCCGGTGTTTGAGCAGCCAGGTCGAGTTGAACATATACCCGCCGCTGAGTGCGTAGGGTAAGGTTATCCGTTATCGTGTCGACCATCTGCTTATTGGGTACGGCAGCAAAGGTTTTTTGATCGGTACGGATTCGGGTACTGCGCAGTCCGATCTTCTCTACCGTACCGGTGATGTGATGCACCTTCACCAGGTCGCCCGATGTAAAGGGTTTATCGAAAAAGATAATAAACGAAGCGATCAGGTTTTCAATGCTTTCCCTGAACGACAGGGCCAGGGCCGCCGTAGCGATACTCAGCCCGGTGACCAGGTTAGAGATCACAAATCCAAAGGCAAACTTCAGGATCAGCAACAACCCGGTGATAACAAGGATGATCTTGAAAAAATCCTTAAAGAATACAATGAGCTGGTTATCGCCGCGGGTATGATCAACATTGGCCTTTTTGACCAGGATCATAGCGGTAAAATCGATGATGCGCAGGCATAGCCAGATGATGGAACTGATGAGAACAATAATGGAAAGTGTTTCAATCAGTGTATGCAGGTTGACCTTATAAATGTTTACATCCAGTACCGAAGGAAAACGGAGCTTCTCAAAGGCGATGATGATAATGGAGATCATCAGCAAAATCTGGATGGGGGCGGAAACCAGGTCAACAAATGAACGCTTGTCGATACCGCGGGCCACCTGACGCGCAAAACGAAACACCAGTCCGGCGATAACAATAGAGATATACTTTCTGAAAATCAGCACGAATACAATCGCCGCCAATACCCAAAGGATATTGCGAACAGGATTATCAAAAATCACATAATCGAGAAAATGCTGCATGTGTATTCAATTGCACTTACCACCGGCCAAAAAACCATGCCCGGCAGTACAGGTGTTACAAAGATATTATGCTAACCCTATTCGGGATATGAAAATACATGGATGGCTCCATCATCTAACCGGTACACCGCTTTCGGAGTAATAACCACCTTTCGCGCCTGCGCATACGATTCCGGAAGATGGTATTGTTTCAATACCAGGCTGCCGGGTTCATACCGGTAAATGATATTCCCCGAGCGGCCGAACACCGCGTTTCCGCTAACGGCTACATCCTGCCAGTGCAGAAAAGGAAGCCGGGTACGGAAGGTTCCATAATAATCAAAAACATAAATGCCCATTTCCGGGTCATACAGGTATACCTGTTTATGCTGATCTAAAATGATTTCCGGTGAAGGCATTGAATCAAAGATCATCCTGAAATCAGTGAACTGATCAATGAGTGTACCGTCATCGCGTATTCGCTTGAGCTTACTTTCCAGTTCATCAAAAACCCAGATATTGTTATCGTACGACTGGGCGATTGCTTTCACCTGAAACAGTCCCTGCCGCCGGAGATCTACAACCGCGCGGGGATTCAGAAAACGGTCGAGGATCACAATCGTTCCAAAATCCCTGAAATACAGCAGCACTTTCAGTGGGTTGCTGACATCCACGGAATGCAGTTTACCGTAGCGGCGGATATCGTTGAAAACGGCAACAGAATCGCCACCGGCATCCAGCTTACGCAACTGGCCATTATCGTAAAGAATATAGGTGTTGCCCAGGTTATCCACTGCAAAGTCAGCGATCTTTCCTGCTATGATTCGTTCAGGAATGAACAGGCTGTCGCCCTGTGCTTTACTGTGCAGAAAGAACAACAGGAAAAATAATATGATGAAGAGACGCTGCATCAGGGGATGATAATTTTATCGGCATCATCAGCATAACGCGCTTTAAGTTCAAGATGTTGCCCGTCGAAGACCGCATAAGTAAAATACCGTATCCAGTCGCCCAGGTTAATATAGCGACTGTCTTCCGTGAGTTTGTAATCGATGGGGAGATGCCGGTGTCCGAAAATGAAATAATCGTAATGGGCCTGACGAAGCATTTCGCGGCAATAAATAATCAGCCACTCCTGATCAGCACCCTGGAAAACTTCTTCTGATTTACCGGTGGCCTGACGGCTTTTCCGGCTGAAAAAATCGGCCAGTCCAATGCCCATATAGGGTGGAAAAATGCCAAAAAGCTTCTGGCAGAACGGATTCCTGAAAACCTTTTTTAGCATTTTATAGCCGCGGTCACCGGGGCCGAGCCCATCTCCATGGCCGATCAGAAACTGTTTATCGTTGAAACGAAATGGTACGGGGTCGCGGTAAACCGCCATGCTCAGCTCCTGCTGTAAATAATCATCCATCCACATATCATGGTTGCCGAGAAAAAAATGCAGGCCGATACCGGCATCTGACAGTTCAGCCAGTTTGCCCAGTATGCGTACAAAACCTTTCGGTACAACCCGCCGGTATTCGTACCAGAAATCGAACATATCGCCTACAATAAAGATCTGATCGGCATCGTGACGGATTTCTTCCAAAAATTCCACAATCTTCCGTTCACGCAGCAGGCTGCTGGCATGATCGGGAGCGCCGAGGTGAAAGTCAGACAGAAAGTATATTTTTTTACCGGCAGGAATTTGCATTATTAAGCATTACAGTTCAGCGATTCATAGCGGTTAAGGGTTGGCGTTATCCCTGTCGTCTATCAGGAATACATAGGTTTCTCCCGGTCCGTGTACCCCAACGACCAGGGTTTTTTCGATATCTGCCGTCCGGCTCGGTCCGGTGGCAAAACTGATCATAGAAGGAATATCGGGACCGTACTTTTCCTGCAGCAATACCAGGCCATCGCGAATATCGGGAACAAGCTGGCTGGTATAGGCGACGCAGATATGAACCGGTGCATACACGCTCACTGTTCTTCCGCCCGCTATTGCCGCACTCAGTACCACGGTTCCGGTGCGGGCGATCAGGCATTCGCAGCCGGTAATGGCTACATCGCAATCGCGCAATTCCTGTATACCAGTGGGTGTAAATGGAACTCCGGGTAATTGTTGCTGAAGATCCGGATCGGGGCAATACACCTTGCTCCAGTTCTGCTGAACGATTAGCGCCCTGAGTTGCGCTGCCAGTTCTTCCCTGTTCATGCAGTACACAAACTTACCCATCAGGCTGGTGAAGCGCTCGGCAAATTCAATTTCCGGTTCCTGCTGAAGCGGCTGAAATACCGAACTGTTTCCTTCACTTTTAGAAAAAGGAAGAGGCGTTGATTGGGTCAACGCCTTCCGTATTGCTTTTAAAATGTTTTCCTTATCAGGAGATATATTCATGAATGCACGCTAATTTATGCTTCCCTGGGCGCATCCGGCTTATCTTCAATTACCGGAAGATTGGTCACATTACTGTCGTAAGGAGGCACTCCTTCACTAATGGAACCATTTCCGGAGGGATGATCTTCATCCAGATCCAGGGTTTTCTTTTCATTGAAAGGACGTTTACCGATCAGGCTTTCAACATCACTCTGGAACAATACCTCTTTATCCAGCAGAGCTTCCGCCAGCTTTTCCACCTGTTCTTTTTTCTCCAGTAATAATGCTTTCGTTTTTTCGTAGGCAGCGTCGATCAGCGAGCGCACTTCCTGGTCGATGAGTTTGGAGGTTTCTTCCGAATACGGTTTCGTAAAGGAATTTTCCGCGGAAGGATCATAAAAACTCAGGTTCCCTACATTCTTGCTCATGCCATACACCGTTACCATGGAATATGCGATCCGGGTAATTTGCTGAAGGTCGTTCTGCGCACCGGTAGAAATTTTTCCAAAGAAGATATCCTCACTCGCCCGGCCACCGAGGGTCATACAGATCTGATCGATCAGCTGGTCGGTATTGTAGAGGTATTGTTCTTTCGGCGTATACTGTGGATAGCCCAGTGCAGCTACCCCGCGTGGCACGATAGTCACTTTCAGCAGCGGATAAGCATGCTCGAGAAACCAGCCACAGATGGCATGTCCGGCTTCATGGTAGGCGATAATGCGTTTTTCGTCGGGAGAAATAATTTTATTCTTCTTTTCCAGTCCGCCGATTACACGATCGACCGCATCCTGGAAATCTTCCATTTCCACGTGTTGCTTGCCTTTCCGGGCAGCGATCAGTGCGGCCTCATTACAGATATTTGCGATATCCGCGCCGGCGAATCCGGGAGTTTGCTCAGCCAGTTTGTGGATGTCGACATGTGTTGAAATCTTGATCGGCTTAAGATGCACTTTAAAGATATGCTCCCGGCCTTTCAGATCGGGTTTATCGATAGAGATCTGCCGGTCGAAACGACCCGGGCGCAGCAGCGCGGTATCCAGTACATCGGGGCGGTTGGTAGCTGCCAGAACGATGATACCGGTTTCGCCACTGAAGCCATCCATTTCCACCAACAGTTGGTTAAGGGTGCTTTCGCGCTCATCATTGCTCATGATGGCATTTTTTCCACGGGCACGGCCAATGGCGTCGATCTCATCAATAAAAATTATACAGGGCGCTTTTTCCCGGGCCTGTTTGAAGAGGTCACGTACCCGGCTGGCACCCACCCCTACGAAAAGTTCCACAAAGTCGGAACCACTCATGGAGAAGAAAGGCACCTGGGCTTCGCCGGCCATAGCTTTGGCCAGCAGGGTTTTACCGGTACCGGGAGGGCCTACCAGCAGTGCTCCTTTTGGAATTTTACCTCCAAGCGATGTATATTTTTTGGGATTTTTAAGAAAATCCACGATTTCCATGACTTCCACTTTAGCCTCATCGAGCCCGGCCACATCGGCAAAGGTGATGTTAACTTTAGTGCCTTTATCAAAGAGCGTAGCTTTCGATTTACCGATATTGAAAATACCTCCGGGGCCGCCACTGCCGCCACCGGCGCCGCCACCCATTTTACGCATCAGCATGATCCAGATCAGTACGATAACCAGCAGGGGAAGAAGAAAATTCAACACGGGTGCAAACCACTCCCCTTCCTGGGTGGGTGAATAGGGAACCTCCAGCTCAGGGTTGGCTTTAAAATATTCGGTCAGTCGTTTTTCAAATTCGTCGGCTTTAGTAACCCGGAATTCGAAATGCGGACCATCCGGCCGGTTAACCCGAATGGTTTCATCGAGGTTGGCCTTATAATAGGGTTTTTGTAAACTGTCATTCTTGATGTATACCCGAACCACATTCTTATTGGTAACGATCACGAGTTTCTCGACATCGCCGCGGGAAAGCATATTATTTCTGAATTCCTGTTCAGATTCAATCGGCTTGGCATCGGGGGTAAAGTTTCCAAAAAACTGGAAACCCACAAGCACCGCGAAAATGATAGCCCATATCCAGTAGATATTGAACTTCGGGCCTTTTTTGGGGGCGTTGTTATCATCCCGGGGCCTCATTCGGGGAAAGTTCCTGTCGTTCGGCTTATTCTCATCTTGTGCCATAAATGCTTGGTACTCCTTATTAGTAGTTTAAAATTGTAAATGGTGAAAGAATGCGCTTATCCTTCATGGGTTTCCCCTGCCGCGTCGCTCCACATTTCTTCCAGCTTATAAAACTTACGTGTTTCTGTTTGCATAACATGAACCACGACATTAACATAGTCAATCAGCAGCCAGTGCATACCCTGCTGTCCTTCGCGATGGTAAGGACTTTCGCCGGTAATTTCTTTAACATGCGTTTCCACAAAGTCGCCGATCGCACGGATCTGCGTACTGTTATCTGCTTCGCAAATGATGAAGAAATCCGCTACCGCTTCGGGGATCTTGCGCAGATCCAGTGAAATGATGTTTTCGCCTTTTTTTTCCTGGATAGCCTGAATGATAGCTTTAAAGATTTTAGAATTCCGCGTCAGCCGGCCTGCACCTGTGCGTTTACGCCTCGTAGTCAACATTGATATTTGTTCCAATAATCTGTTCTTTGCGTTGAAAAATGCGTGTTGAAAAAGGCCGGTTGCTATGCCGGTAAAACCCGTTTCAAGACTTGTTTATAGAAAATCGCCGGCCAATTAAAGAATTGGCTAGTTTCGTACTTTTCAAAAATAGTAATTAGTTGTCATATACCTCCCCGAAATACCCAAGGATTGGTGAACCTTTAATAAAACTCCAACGGGTCGACAGCACCAACAACTATGCCATGGCACTGGTAGAATCCGGCAGGGCCAGCCATGGAATGGCTATTCTGGCAGAGGAACAAACACATGGTAAGGGCCAGCGTGGTAAAACCTGGGTCTCCGCGGCCGATGAAAGCCTTACTATGAGCATAATTTTGTTTCCGGATGAAACGCTTCAGCAAATTCCATTCAGGTTATCGGCCCTTACAGCACTGGCCTGTTATGATTTGTTAAAATACTATGGAGTTGATGACCTGTCAATAAAATGGCCCAATGATCTGTATTGGCGTGACAGAAAGGCAGGTGGCATACTGATCGAAACCCGTTATCGTGCCGGGCAATCCGCCGTCGCGGTAATCGGCATTGGTATGAACATTAACCGACACACTCAGGATGAGGCGCTGCCTATTGCGGTATCTATGGAAGAAATTCTGCAACAGCGCTTCTCAGCATCGGAAATCGCCCGGGAACTCTGTAATCGGCTCGATATGCATTTTGCATCTGTAACGAATGATCCCGAAAACAACTGGGTTCAGCAGTTCAATGAGGTATTGTATAAACGCGGGCAAACCGTAAAACTTCAGACGCGGAAAGGCATCCTGGAAACCACCATTATCGGCATTAACCGGTCGGGAGCGCTGTTAACTACCGGCGGCATTTTCTATCAGGGTGATATCGTTTGGTTGCGGGAATAGTTTAAAAAAAAAATCCCACAAGGGAACTTGTGGGTTTTTCTTTTCAACTGGATTAACCTTGGTTTTCATGGGTATGATTTCAAAAACGGGACGGTTAATGCCTGGTCTTTCATAGAATCGGGATCAATGGTTTTCGGATCTTGGATTCGGTTTTCTGGATTTGGATTCGGTTTTTTGGATTTGGATCTGGTTTTTGGATTTGGATCTGGATTTCTGGTTTTTCTTCTACCCCGGATTAAAGGGTATAGGATATTGTCGATTGCCACACAAAGATGCACCGGAACAGCAACCGGCAAAAGGTTTTGATTCGCATATTTCGCAGTATATAGATTAATTTTAAGTGTACTAAGGACAATTCCTTATCGTTCGTAGTTTTACGATAAGAGAAATGGTAAATTTTCTAATCCGGATAATACACTGACATTTGAATTCGGTCACACGAAATGCAGTACAGGTACTGATACCGCTTTCAGAACCACAGAACAGCAGGCTCAGGGATAACCCTTACGTTCACCTATAAACGAACCATTAATATGCCCCCAAACCAACAGGAATTCTGGCTTTCAGGGCCGGTACCCGATATTGATGATTTCCTGCAACCCGTGGCCCACGCGCTGTTACAGGCCGATCGGGAAATCCGGGAAATGATGACCGGTTTTCCGGATAAGCTCCTGGAAGAAAGACCTGCCCAATGCGCATCTCCGGCTTTCCACCTGCTGCATATCCCCGGCGTTATTGACAGGCTGTTTACCTATGCAGAGGGCAAACCGCTGGATGAACAGCAACTCCGTTACCTGCGGGAAGAAACTATCACCGATGCCGGCCATACAACAGCAGAACTTGTATCAGCAATTCAGCTCGCAGTGCATAATGCGCTGGAGTTTCTCAGGCAGGTATCACGGGAAAGCCTAACCGAAATGCGTTATGTAGGCCGGAAAAAAATTCCCTCTACAACAATCGGCCTTTTGTTTCACTGCGCTGAACATACCATGCGGCATACCGGTCAACTATTGGTCACCGTTAGAGTCCTCCTTTCTAATCATACTCCTGCTTCTGCATAAAACAACTCAAATCGAACTCAATGTATCAACGCATGCGCTATATCCGACTCAAAACGCTTTGTTGCCTGCTGCTCACGCTGGTTATTGCAATGCCTGCGGGGCAGGCTCAGGAACGAAAACATCCGGCAGCCTTTGTTTTATCGATGCATCCGGCAACCCAACAATTTCGGGTGCAGATGACCTGGACCAGTCCGGTCGCATCACCGGAATTGAAACTACCGGCTTGGACACCGGGTTACTACCAGTTCTTACCCTATGCTCAGCAGGTCAGCAATTTCAGCGCGCGCGATGAAAATGACAACCCGCTGGCCTGGGAGCGTTCAGCGGATTCCGGATGGATTATTCAGGCACCAGCGAATACGAACCTGAAAATAGAATATGCCGTACTCGCCCGCCGAAAGTTTGTAGCAACAAATTATCTCGACAGCAGTCATGCTTATATTGTTCCGGCCGGGACGTTTATGTATCCTGAAGGTTTTCTTCAGCAGCCCGTATCGGTTCAAATCATCGCACCGGAGGCTTTTCCACGTATCGCCACCGGACTAAAATCCGTCGCGGGAAAACGTTTCCATTACCACGCCCCGGATTATGATATCCTCTACGATTGCCCTATACTGGCAGGTAACCTGCAGGAAGCTCCTCCATTCTATATTCAAAAAAAAGCACACCGGTTTATCAGCTATAATGCCGGAGCTTTTGATTCAGGCCAACTGATGACGGACCTCCGAAAAATCGTACAGGCTGCTGTTGATATTATCGGCCATATACCCTATGATGAATACAGTTTTATCGGCATTGGCCCCGGCGCCGGAGGAATCGAACACCTGAATAATACCACCGTGAGCTTCACAGGTGCAGCGCTGGCCAACAGGAAGTCGCGCATTCGTTTGTACAATTTCCTGGCGCATGAATATTTTCATCACTACAATGCCAAACGTATCCGACCCCTCGAGCTCGGTCCCTTTGACTACCAGAAAGGCAGCAAAACCAACCTGCTCTGGATCGCTGAAGGACTTTCGGTGTATTATGAATACATCATTCTCCGGCGGGCTGGACTATCCTCTGTTGAAGACTTCTTTGAATCTATTGGTTCGAATATCAACGCTTTTGAAAATAAACCCGGGAAGGCCTATCAATCACTGACCGAAGCCAGCCTCAACACCTGGACGGACGGGCCCTTCGGCACCCAGGGAAAGGATCCGAACCGATCGATATCGTATTATGATAAAGGGCCGGTGGTGGGCATGCTGCTCGACCTGGCCATCCGGGAAAAAACCGGCCATACAAAAAGCCTTGATGATGTGATGCGTGCCCTCTACCACGAATACTATCGAAACCAGAACCGGGGATTTACGGAAACCGAATTCTGGGATCTTTGTACAAAAATTGCCGGCGATCCGCTCACGGAACTTAAAGCCTATACCCAAACCACACAGGCAATAGATTATGAAAAATTTTTAGGCGCTGCCGGTCTTGAACTGACCAGTACACGCCTACCCCGTGATCAGCCCCATACCGGATTGTTCCTGATCCCCAAACAAAAAAAAGCCATAGTATCGGTGGTAGAAACAGATTCGCCTGCAGCTCTCGCAGGTTTACAGGCCGGTGATGAACTGCTTGCCATCAATGGGGTCTCCGGCTCTCCCGAGTCAATTGCTGCCCGACTGAATACAGCGCCGGCTGGCACCCCGATAGAGTTGACCGTTAAACGAAAGAATCGCTATAGCGCTTTAGCAATTATTCCACAGGCAGGCTTTACACAACATTACAGCAGCCGCGCTAATAAGCAGCGCACATCAACGCAGGAACGGTTGATGAAGCAATGGCTTCATGAATAGGATGATTGCACAACGTAAGTCATGACACTAAAATGCAATGGCACATTACTTGCCGTAATAGGAGTAAAATCCCACAATGAAAAAATTTCTCTTAGGCGCCGTTTTATTAAGCGCCATGGCCGCATTGGTTTTATACGTTCAACACCAGTTGGTAACTACTGAGCAGATCGAAGATCCTACCATGGATATCTGGAATTAATAGATAAAGTGTTACTATTTTTCTACAATTAATATAGAGGTCCGCCTGCCGGACCTTTTTTATTTTTTTGATTTGTCGGATTCAGTTAGACTAAACGTTAAATTATCGCTGAGTTATACCATTTTACCCTTCTAAGGCGTTTAAGTTCAAATCCGTACCGCCTGCCGGCCTCTTAAGAGGTTGGGGGCATGTCAACAACTATTTTCAGAAGCCATTAGGCTTCACCGGCAACTTGTTGGGCAATCTATGAAGAAGAAGAGTTTTTACATCCGTTTCTACTGGAAATCCACTCCAAAAAAATTATTTGTTCAAACCCATGAAGCTACGGGAACTGATCCTGTAAAAGCACTCTACCAGATCTACTGGAAGAACAATTACCTTTTTTCGGTTTATCCGACCTTTAACCGAAATTCAACGAAAGTCTGGACCCTGCTTGAACAGGAAAGGGCTGAACTGCTACCGGCAGGGTTCATCCATGCTGTTGGCCAGTTGATCGAAGAAAAGACGTTTATGGCCGATGGCCGTCAGCAATAAACGGGCGGTTGCAGACGTTGGTGCTTCGAATAAACAACCTACCATGAGGATATCTTTTGCATTGCTCCTGATCTGCTGTTGCAGTACCGGTATTGCCCAGGAATATGCCGGTTTTCGTACCAGTAATTATACCGGTGTGCAGGGCGCATTTTTCAACCCGGCATCGCTTGCCGGTAGCAAATACCGCTTTGATGTAAACCTGTTTTCCATCAGCAGTATGGTCGGAAATAACAATGCGGCATTTAACCTCCGCGATATGACCTCTCTGGATAATGACTATATAGAGGATAAATTTTTCGGGGAGGACGCTAAAAATTCATCGGGCATTGTTGACCTCGACATTCATGGTCCTTCCGGTATGTTCAATGTAAAGAAATTCACCATTGGTATTACCACCCGACTGAGAACCATGGCCAACCTTCGGGATATTGATGGCAAGCTGGTGAACAAACTCACCACCGATTTTGAATCGGACCCCGAACTTCCTTATTCGGTAAACAGCAGCGATAATATGCGCATGGCCGTAAATGGCTGGGCTGAAATTGGCATTACGGCCGCCCGTGAATTACTTCAAAGCGGCAGCCATCACGTAAAAGGAGGCATCACCCTCAAATACCTGCGGGGCGCTGCAAATGGTTACCTGCATATCGACCGCTTCAATGGTACCCTGTCGGAAGATGAACTGGCACAGGATGTATACCTCTCCAACACCACCGGTACGATTGGAATGGGATTTTCCGGAAGTTCGGTATCAGATGTTGAGATTGGAAAATTGCTGAAGAACCAGGGTTCAGGCTTTGGGGCAGAGTTGGGGCTGATCTATGAGTTTCGGCCTGATCCGCTATCCTCGGAATATAAGATTAGAGCAGGAATCGCATTGCAGGATATCGGTTCCATCCGCTACACGCGCGATCCGCAACGCTCTGGGTCGTACAATGTGAACATCACCGGAGCAGAACGCTTCTACCTAAATGAATTGGATGGAATGGAAATCGATAATTATGCCGCGTATTTTGATGCACATCCTGATTACTTCACACCCGCAGCAGCTAATGCTGACCGTGAGTATAACGTAATGTTGCCTGCAAGGATGCAGCTTGACCTGGATTATGCGTTCAACTCAAAATTCTTCCTCAATCTCGCCGGACAAGTGCCCCTGTCAGGCTCAGAAAACAAACCCTACAACAATCAATATTATTCCGGTATTACACTTACGCCACGCTTTGAAACCCGTCGCATTGGTGCCTTTCTGCCATTAAATTACAATGGGCTCACAGCATTTAATGCCGGTGTTGCCCTGCGGGTTGGACCCGTATTTTTAGGATCAGGTTCAGTGATCAGCGCCCTGGTGGATGAGTCGAAACAAGCCGACTTTTTTATCGGTTTCCGGTTTGGTGGTCTGAAATAAGTTTTTGATTTCACTGAATAATGGTGATCTGATTACCGGTAACATGAAGTGAAAGCGTTAAATTGAGGGCAAATCCCGCACATGTCTAAGGTTTTGCCGCTCCTGTTTATTTCAATCGCGCTTATGCTTAACGCCGGTGCACAACCGAAAACCGATGATCAGCTGAGGGAAATCCTTAGCTCCGCTAATCCTGAGTACCGTGTTCTAAAGCAGGTGCTCAGCAACCCCGCACGTTACCGGCTTCAGCTCATCTATACCCGCATTGACCGCGACAAGCGCAACCGCCCGCAATTCACCCATTTCTATTATCATTACGATCCGGCTTTGTATTTTAATCCGGCATCGATGGTGAAACTTCCCGTAGCATTGCTGGCCCTGGAAAAAATCAACCGGTTGAAAAATGATGCCGTGCTACCGGTGACTACCCTGCAGTTCGACAGCGCATACGAACGGCAGGTGGCCGCGCATACCGACAGCAGTTCAGAGAATGGTTATCCTTCTATCGCGCATTATATCAAACGCGCATTACTGATCAGTGAAAACGACCCATACAATCGCTTATACCAGTTTGTTGGTCAGCAGGCAATTCACCGGGAACTCTGGAAAAAAGGGTATCAATCCTTACGAATGCCCCGCCAGTTCATGGGCTTTACCCCGGAACAAAACCGCTATGCCAATCCTTTTCGCTTTCTTGATACGAATGGAAAAATTCTGTACCAGGAACCACTACGCTATAACCCCGACACAATCCCTTACGGCGAACCGATACTGATCGGAAAAGGTTTTATGCGCAATGGGCAGCTGATCAACGAACCTTTTGATTTCACAAGGCAGAATTTTATCTCCCTGGGCGACATGCAGCAGATGCTGCAGTCTGTATTGTTTCCGTCATCGGTTAAAAGAAAACAGCGCTTCAACCTGACGTATAATGATTACCGGTTTATGCAGAAATATTTATCGCAATATCCCTCGGAAACAATGTATCCGAAATACGACAGCAGCCAGTATTACGACAGTTACGTAAAATTCTTTTTCCGTAAGGAAAATCATGGGATGCCTGATTCGGTGCGGGTATTTAATAAGGTTGGCTGGGCTTATGGCTTTCTAACCGATGTATCGTATGTGGCCGACTTCAGGCATAAGGTGGAATATATGCTTTCCGCTACCATCTATGTTAATGATGATGGAATTCTGAATGATAACAGCTATGAATATGATTCCGTCGGCTATCCCTTTTTGTACCAGTTAGGACAAGCAATTTATCAGCACGAACTCACGCGCACGCGTACGCGCATTCCCGATCTTTCCGAATTACAGATCACCTACGACCGCAGGGATCCTTCTGATACCCGTCCCCAGATTCGTGATGCTGATAATTGATCAGGAACCATGTTGTTTCAGCAACTTTAATATGGGTGGATCAATTGTACCAAACAGGGATATACCCGCTGCGCCATGATCCAGTGCTGTTTTGATACCCGCAGCCAATTCGTCGTGGGTTTTAAAATCAGGAATAAAGAGACCGGCATATAACGGAAATTTTCCGTGAAGCGCTTTGACGCCTTCTTCCACCGCATCACCAATCCATGATACTTCTTCCTTATAAAATCCGTGATAGATCATGGGGTAAACAGCGTTTAAGGTCCAGTTGGTCCAGTCCTGCCGAACAATACGCTTAGCCACCTCGGGGGTTGGGAAAACCGCCGCCGATGAAGGTTTCTTATACGAAGCAGCCACTGCTGACAGCGAATTGACCACATTGGTTATGGCATCGTAACGGAATTTACGCCACGACAGCAACTGGTCGGGATATTCTATGCTCATGATATCCTTTCCATATTCAGCCCGGAACTTTTCGCGGCAAACCTCACAATAACAGAAATCATATTCGGGCAATTCCTGTTGCTGGGTTATACCGTAATTGCTCCATAAGTTTACGGGCAGGATGACATCACAGAAGCGGATATAATCGAAATGAATACCATCCACATAATCTTTCCGAAGGCTTTCTGTGATCTGTTCCTTAAGGTAGTTCAGCACTTCAGGGCGCGACGGGCAAAGCCATCGGTAGTAACCGACATAAGGAGGATCAGTGGCGCATGACTTACCCGAACGGCTAACCGCATACCATTCCGGATGCCGGGCAAGCAATTCTTTTTCACCGCGGTTCATGATCCACATCCAGCGGTGCGCTTCAAGTTGACATTTTCGCGCGATTCGAAAGTGGCGTTCGCTGTCGTCCTCAAAAAAGATCCCGCGGATACCGGCCTCACGGTAGGATGTGTAAAGTTTTTCCAGATCAGCATCCCGGTCTGCGGAATTTGGCCGCGTCCATACCCAATGCCGGGGTTTAGCATTCCGGTGATCAGCACCTGAGGATTTTCCGGCAGAAGCAAGGATCAGTTCACCTGCGGCGAAACCGGCTACACAGGCGGTTTGTAAGAATTCACGTTTATTCATGGTATAGCATTCAGATTAGTGATTTTTCCCTGCTCATCGATCTGCCATCGCGTACCGGATTGCAGGGAAAGCGTGGCCGTAAACCGGCGGCTATCTCCATCCAGCTTAAGAGTTGCCGCTCCATTCACATGATCGGTATATGCCGCATTCAGACCAAGATCAGCAAGGGTATTCGCATAGCGTTTGTGGCTGCGGAAATAATTTTTCTGCAGGTAATATACCGCAAACAATTCTTTCTTCAGCCAGTAATAATGGGGCAACTCGAATTCCCGCCGGTCGCCACTTATTTGCGGACTGAATTTGACGAACCCCCAGCGTTCGGGATAATGCATATTGATGACACCCTGCGGTGACCATACCCAATTGTCTTCCGGAAATGGTTTTTGTGTAGCCGGATTGATCTTTTTCCGGTAGCCTTCAGCCGGGTCTTCAATTGCCCATTGTACGCGGGAAAAGTTAATGTTCCAGATGTCATCAGGCTGGGGGCTTTTACCGTTTTGCGCGGTATCCAGGCTACGGAAAGGGATCGCTATTTCCACATACCATGCCG
>JAEYRC010000341.1 GCA_023409675.1 Bacteroidota bacterium | reverse complement strand
ATCCGGATCTTTAAGCTTTCCCAGCGCCAGCAAGGAATACCGCTGCAAGTCATA
This sequence comes from Bacteroidota bacterium, assembly GCA_023409675.1. GTDB lineage: Bacteria > Bacteroidota > Bacteroidia > Chitinophagales > Chitinophagaceae > Flavitalea. The sequence continues at coordinate 4,542 of JAEYRC010000341.1, read as the reverse complement.
TTTTTCGATCAGGGAGATCAGAATATATGAATAGCGGATATTGGTAGCATAGCCGGCTTTTTTTAATCCGAATGCCCAGCCTTTATAATCTTCCGGATCGAGGTTGAAGAGAAAGGCATAGCGGGGACTTCCTTTTAAAAAATTAGAATGGTCTTTATACGATTCGAGTGAAGATCCATAACTCCTGAAACACTCGCCGCGTTCATCATCATCGTGATACACCTTCTCCCCCGTCCAGTTGCTTTTACACTTTATACCAAAATGATTGTTAGAGCGTTTGACCAGATCACTGTTTCCGGCTCCGGTTTCATGTATACCCTGTGCCAGTTTGATAGATGCAGGAACGCCGGTGCGCTGCATTTCCATAATGGCCATCTGCCAGTGGAGGGCTATATATTTTTTTACCGCGTCATCATGCTGCGCTGTAGCGCTCAACACCGTGAAGAAAGCAGTTAAACAAAAGATATATTTCATACACGACAGTTAATCAGTCAATAGTTATTTCTTGCGGATCAGCATCAGGCCGTCCCGCACTGTAAGCAGCACCTGCTCGGTGCGGTCATCGGCCAGCACATGCTGGTTGAAGGCATGAATAGCTTTGGCATTTTTACCCTTCAATGGCTCGGCAAGCACTTCCCCATGAAACAATACATTATCGGCAAGAATAACCCCGCCAGCTTTCAACCGGGGAATAACAAGTTCATAATAATCGATATAACCTGTTTTATCGGCATCGAGGAATACCAGATCCCAGGTTTCCGTTAAAGCAGGTATAATCTCTAACGCATTTCCGAGGTGTAAAATTATCTTCTTACCCTGTGGCAGCCGGTTAAAATTATTCCGTGCGATGGCCGCATCATCCGGATTGATATCGAGGGTGTGTAGCTGGCCATCCTCCGTTAAACCACCTGCCAGCGCCAGCGCGCTATATCCGGTGAAGGTGCCGATTTCAAGTATCCGGCGAGGCCTAAGCAAGGTGCTCAGCAAATTCAGCAATAACCCCTGAGGGTGACCGCTGAGCATATGCGCGTTATTGTGTGTGGCATACGTTTCCGAATTGATCGCCTTCAGCACCGGATCTTCGGCACTTGAAAATTTTTCGGCATAGGCCAGTATCTTTTCAGCAATAATCTCCAAAGCCATTCCTTTTTACAAAGATAGGATTTCCGTTGTTTCCGGATATACCTGCGGCAATGACACACTGATCAGCAAAGCCTTATGCGAAACACTACATTCACTGTTCAATAAGCTTTTCTGCTAAGCTTCTTTCTTACGGGATATCAACAACAACCCGAGGAAAGTTAGGATACCATTGTAGATCAGCAACTCATACCCGATTTTGAAATCACCAAATATTGAATAAGATAATGAGCGCACATCTTCTACCCATGCCCCGCTGAGCCCCACCTGGGTCTGGTACCAGCCGATATTGTTGATGATATCGATCGCCAGGATCAGCAGTGGCGCCAGCAAACAAACAATAAGTGAAAGCTTATCATTGATTGTACGACGGGTAAGAATTCCAAAGGCAAAGAGGCCCAGTAAGGGACCATATGTAAATCCGGCTACCTTCAGAATAACATCAATAATGGATTTGTTATCGATTGCTTTGAACATCACTACGGCGAGGAAAAAAACAAAGGCAAAGGAAAAGTGAGTGATCAGCCGTATTCTTTTCCGCTTTTTTTCACTCCATTCTTCCCGGCGTTTCATTCCCATGATATCGATACAGAAGGATGAGGTTAATGCGGTCAACGCGCCATCAGCACTTGGAAAGAGGGCGGAAATGAGGCCGATAATAAATATAATAGCTACCGCCGTCGGCATATATTGTAATGCCGCCGTCGGAAAGAGGTCATCGGCAGGCACCTGAATCCCTTTGTTGGCCGCGAAGATATACAGCAGGCCTCCCAGAAAGAGAAACAGAAAATTTACCACCGCCATGATGATACTGAAGGTGATCATATTTTTCTGGGAATCCCGGAGGTTTTTTACGCTGATATTCTTCTGCATCATTTCCTGGTCGAGACCGGTCATCGCCACGGTAATGAACATCCCTCCAAGGATGTGCTTCATCCAGTGGGAGGAGCTGTTGATATCGGTATTGAAAATCCGGGTCAGCCCCTGGTTACCCAATTCAGTAAGCGTTCCGCCAAAATCAAATCCCACATTACCCATGATATAAATGATACAGACGATCAGCCCCACGAGCATAAAGGTAGTCTGCAGCGTATCGGTTATGACAATGGTTTTTACCCCGCCTTCAAACGTATAAAGTATTACCATTCCCAGAATAACCAGCGTGGTTACGCCAAAGGAAACACCCATGGAGTCCAGGATGAAGATCTGCAGTACATTGATCACCAGGTACAACCGGGCAGTGGCGCCCAGTGTTCGGGAAATGATAAAGAACAGTGCCCCGGTTTTATACGACACCATGCCGAAGCGATGCTGCAGGTAATTGTAGATAGAGGTCAGGTTGAGTTTATAGTACAGCGGCAGCAGTACAAAAGCGATAATCGCATAACCTGCCAGATAGCCGATCACCACCTGGAAATAAGCAAAGCCGGATCCTCCCACTGTACCCGGAACAGAGACGAAGGTGACCCCCGACAGGGAAGTTCCGATCATTCCAAATGCTACCAGCATCCAGTTTGAGCTGCGGTTCCCGATAAAAAAGGATTCATTATTCGAGTTTCGCGAGGTGTACCAGGCAACCACCAGTAACATAATAAAATACCCGATAACGAATGTAAACAGTAATGTAGATGACATAGAGTTAATCAATAAGGGGAAATCCCGAAGCTTAATAATTTAAATCCGCGCCCAAGGTAATAAAATAGTTTAGCAATTTTTTTTAGAACTTGACTTATCTTGAGCCCCCTGGTGCAGTATAAAAATATGAGAGAATGGAAATAAAATCACTGGCAGTATTCTGTGGCTCGCAGCCGGGAAATAATCCGGTATATGCAGAACATGCCGCGGAACTGGGCAGGCTGATCGCGATTCTGGGCTTGAAACTGGTATATGGCGGAGGCAAGAAAGGCCTGATGGGCGTGCTGGCCGATGCCGTACTTGAACATGAGGGCAAAGTGATGGGGGTGATCCCGAAAGTGCTGGTGGAATGGGAACATCAGCATGAAGGATTACAGGAACTGGCCGTGGTTCCGGATATGCATACGCGCAAAAAAATGATGTACGATATGAGCGATGCGGCGGTGGTGCTGCCCGGCGGCTTTGGCACCCTCGACGAATTATTTGAAATGATCACCTGGAATCAATTAAAAATTCATAACAAGAAAATCTACCTACTGAATTCCGGCGGATACTATAAATATCTTATTAACCACCTGGCAACCATGGAAAAAGAAGGATTTCTGTATGAACCTGTTGCCGAACGGATAATACTCTGCGATAATCCGAAAGCCCTCTTCAACCGCATTGAACTTGGCTATAACCCGATATTGTAACCGAAATTGTAGATGGGCCTGTTACCGTACGGACTGCGGTTCTGCTGCAAAATATCATACTGAATCATAATAACCATAGCCCCGCGCCCGGCTGGAATTGCCGCCCCTGCCCCTGCAAGAACCGATGGAACGATCTTCCCATCCAGTTTATAATCCCGTTCGGGATTGTATTCCCTGAACTTCCCCCAGGTATAATTTAATTCGGGCTGAAGTTGCAGAAATGCCTGCTGTATTGGGTATAATCGTCCGAAAACATTTAAACCGGCCACTCCATAATCTTCCCGCGAAGCGGTTGTTCCATCTATATATCGCCTGCGCATTGAACTGTACTGGCCATTAATGCCTACTCCCGCGGCAAAAGCCGGACTGAACCGGTAGCCCAGTTGGGGAGATATATTGATGAAGGTGAAATTACCAAAGCTCAATCCAAAATTTCCACCGACAAACAGACGGCTCTTATCGAATCCTCCCGAATAATCAGGTTCTTCCTGCTGCGCGTTGCTGATCAGGGGTAAGGTTATTATTAAAAGGATTGTCCAGCGGGTGATTCGTTTCATAAATCAGGTTTGTTTCCTAAAGGTTTTCAAAAATATTGACTTCAAACACTGTTATCCGGTTTACCGGTTAATTTTAATATTTCTTTTAAATGGTTCCGCAGTTATTCTTCACTGATCAGCACCATATCCCCTCCGGGAAGATACAGTGTTTCGGGCCCGAATTTTCTGCCCAGGTCATTTTCGAGTTTCCTGCGATCAGCGTTTTGCTCTTTGGTGATATAAAAAATCCTGCCGCCCCGGGACCTGTCTTCGTGCATTCGCTCTTCCCGAAGATCTCCTGCCTGTATCGCACGGGCGGGTGTAAAATACCGGATATAACCGTCCAGGATCCATGGATCTTCCAATACAACCAAATCCCCGGCATTTAGGTGAATATTCAGTGCATCCGTTTGTTTCCGGTAATAATCATATTCCGGCGATGATAACCAGCGCATCGAACCAAAATAATTTACTGTAAATAATATCAACGCTATCACCAGTGTAACAGAGGCAGTGGAAGGAACATGCAATTGCTG
>JAEYRC010000299.1 GCA_023409675.1 Bacteroidota bacterium | reverse complement strand
CTGCGGGGTACAGGATAGCATGTTCCTGATCGGAACAGGATTAGAAAAATCCTTTTAGCAAAAGATGAAATAAAAAAAACTGTAGCCGGCAAGGTCGTTAGTTTTGGTTTGGCGGGTATTTGGTCAGTACCCGGCGTTTTAAAAGCTCAAACGTTTTAGCTAAAATAACCATATTTTAATTCTGGCAAATTAAAATTGTTAAAATCCACAAATATTTTTTAACGTTTAAACATGGAGATTAGGATGATGATTAAAGAAATTCTTACCTGAACAGGTCAGGGTTTGCGTAAAGCATACAGCAAAATTCCGGTAGCTACGGCGGCATTGAGGGATTCGGCATGGCCGATCCGCGGTATGGTTACGCGATGTTTAACGTAGTGCAGCAACGAAGGACGAATGCCCTTAGCTTCATTACCAATCAATAAAAAAGCCGGATTGGCTATTGCTGTATTGTCGGCCGCAATCCCATCCAACATTGCCGCATATACGGGTACATCACTGAAGCGCTTAAGAATTTCTTCAAGGTTTTCATAGTGTATGTTCACCCGTGCAATACTGCCCATTGTCGACTGCACCACCTTTGGATTGAAGCAATCCGCACTGTCGGAACTGCAAATGATGTGCTGAATACCAAACCAGTCGGCACATCGGATTATTGTTCCCAGATTACCCGGATCCTGTATGGTATCCAGCATCAGGATCAGTCCATCAGGCTGATCCAGCGCTTTCATTTCAGGCTGCATGAAGATGCCTACTACCTGGTTTGGAGTAGATAAAGTGGATATTTTCTTCAATTCATTGTCCTCAACGATCTGCAACTTCTTTTGCTGTTCCTCACTTAAAACCGGATTGGAATTTAACCATTCATTTGTGGCAAACACTTCCTTAACCTGTATATTCGCCTCCAGCAGAATTTCCTGTACCAGTTTGGGTCCTTCAGCAATGAAGACGCCGGCTTCATCACGCAGTTTTTTCTGGCTTAAACTTTGAATATCTTTGATCTTCGATTTACTCAACATGGTTTTTTCCAATAAGCATTATGACTGGCGGGCAGCAAATTAACACTTTAAGATGGCACCACTATATTCTTCTTATCATAGGAATTTTATTGATCTTCGCCTCTTGTACCGTACCCCGTCGCTATCAGAAAGACACACCCTTTATCTTTAAAACCGACATTGATGTTGAATCTTCCTTACCACCCGGTGCCCGGATGGATCTCAACCAGGCGCTGCAGAATCAGCTTGATGACAGTCTAAAAGTAAGAACTGTTCTGGCGGTGAGGGCAATACCGCCATTTTTCTATTATCGCCTCTCGAGGCCTCCGGTATTCGATACCCTCTATGTTGGCCGCTCAAAACAATTCATGAATGCTCTGCTGAACTCCAGGGGATATTTCAATGCCATCATCAGGGATACCTTCACTGTTGATACCATTCGCGATCAGCAGCGCGTGCAGGTGAACTTTAGGGTGGAAACCGGAAAGGTGCTGCGGCTCGACTCCATCGGTATTGCGCTGACAACGCCTGAATTGCAGCAGCTTGCCCTGGATGCGCGTCAGCAGTCGCTCCTAAAAAAAAATGATCCGTATTCGCTTCAAACCATTTCCGCAGAACTGGACCGCATGCTGGGAATTTTTCGCAACCATGGCTATTATAAAATTTCCAAAGAAGACCTCATTGCTGAACACGATACGGTTGCCTTCGCCCTCATCGATCCCACCCTCGATCCTTTCGAACAGGTCAGGCTGATTGATTCCCTGCAGGAAAAAGCACAGAATCCGACCATCAATATCATCTTTAAACAACGGCTTCCAAAAGACAGCGCCGCGCTGCAGAAATACTACTTTGGAAATATTACGGTTTATCCTGATCTGCCCTATTTCAGTGATACCGCAGGGCTGGTTCAACGTCGCGATACACTTAAAGGCTACACTTTTATCACAAACAGCAACAAATTCAAGCTGCCTTTCCTGGCCCGGAATATATTCATTCAACCCGGTGGTGAATACCGCATTGGAGATTATTTCAAAACGGTTAACACCTTCAATAACCTTGGTGCCTGGCAGCAGTTTGATATTGACCTTACCGAACGGCAGGATTCTGTCAACCTGCTCGATGCGGCCCTACGCCTCTACCCTTCCAGAAAATACAGTCTTAACCTCGATTTTGAAGCCAGCCGAAATGCCAGTGATGTTTTTACTACCGGTTTTGGATACCTGTTTGGAATTGGATTTAATGTGGGGGTAAATAACCGCAACGCGTTCAGGGAGAGCATACAAACCACCACCAACCTGCGTTTTGGTGTTGAACTGGGCACCAACCTGATCCAGACGGTTCAAACCAGTTTAACCCACAGTATTTATATTCCGCGCTTCATTTTACCCTTCGGTCTTGCTACCCCACAGAATGTGCTGTTACCTAAAACTGTAATCGGACTTAATGGCGCGTATACCGAAAGACGGAAATTACTGAATGCCCGAACCTTAAATGGTTCATGGGGTTATGAATGGTCGAAACGAAAAGAAGGAAGCAGCCGCACACATGCCTGGCAGTTCATTCCGCTGAATGTGGAATATACCGTGCTGGATGAAACCGACAGTCTGCGAAAGATTATAGAAGAATATCCAACGGTGCGCTACGCGTATAATGATGGCCTGATCATCAGCCAGATCCTAACCTATAGTACCATGCAGGCAAGAGGTAAACACCGGTCGATATACCGGGTAAGGTTTGAACAAAGTGGCGCTCTTTCGGGCATGATCCGCCCACTGGCACGGGGCGCATTAAACCGCTTTGTAAAAACCGATCTGGAGTACAAATATTACATCGAAAATAAAGCTTCCACCTGGGCCTTCCGGGCTTTTGGGGGATATGGGAAAACCTACGGCACCCTGGGCAATGAAGCCAAAAACACCCTACCCTTCTTTAAATCGTATTTTGGTGGTGGGCCCTACAGTATGCGTGCCTGGCGGGTTCGTCAACTGGGACTGGGGTCAAGCATTTATCATGATACGGCCAACAGACGCATTTCGCTGGATCGCTTTGGCGATATACAACTTGAAGGCAATATTGAATTCCGTTTTGATATCGGCAGAATATTCGGGGTAAAAGTTGAAAGCGCGCTGTTCACCGATATTGGTAATGTATGGCGACGAAATACCGGCAATGATCCGAACCTGGAGAATACCGATTTTAAGTTCAGCAGGTTGTACCGCGACCTGGCTGTTGCGGGGGGCACCAGCCTGAGGTTCGACTTTGATTTCTTTCTTATCCGATTCGATTATGCCTATAAATTAAAGGATCCTTTTCACAGCGGCACCCATGCGGGCTGGCTGCATAACCTGCATCTTAAAGACGGGCAGTTTCAACTGGGTATAGGTTATTCGTTCTGATATTGCGCGGCAATATAATCCAGGGCCTGATCAATGGACATGGCATCGTTCAGTTCGAATTCACCGATCCGTGTTCTGACCAGGCCACTAAGATATGCGCCACAGCCTAATGCCTGTCCGAAATCATGCGCCAGACTGCGTATATACGTCCCTGTTGTACAGACCACACGGAAATGTATTACAGGCAGTTCAAGCTTAACCAGTTCAAAAGTGGAAATTGTCACTTTCCGGGGTTCAAGCTGCACGTCCTTTCCTTTTCGCGCCAGCTCATACACCCGCTTGCCATCCTTTTTTATCGCCGAATGTATGGGTGGAACCTGCTCAATGGTTCCGGTAAACTTCTTAGCAACAGCTTCCAGTTCTTCGCGGCTGAATGCCGGCACTTCCTTTTCCTGCTCCGGAATACTTTCCAGGTCATAGGTTGGCGTTACGGCACCGAGCGTGAAACTCCCAATGTATTCCTTCTCCCGGGCCATATATTCATTGATCTTTTTGGTGAACTTTCCGGTACACAAAATCAGCAAACCCGTAGCAAGCGGATCGAGGGTTCCCGCATGACCGACCTTCTTTATCTTCATGGCAGAACGCAATTTGCGTACAACATCGAATGAGGTCCAGTCATAGGGTTTATCGATCAGTAAAACCTTTCCTTCCTGAAAAATTGTTGACATGGGCGCGAAGTTACTTAAATGCCATGGGGTTGCTCACCTGTAAATACGGTTCCCGCTGATTTCGCAAATTTTGAGCAGATTTTCGCGGATTTCCAAATGGCCTATCTGCATTTATCTTCGATTGACCTATAAGAGTTTTGATCGTTACAATGCCTGACGTGCTTTAATCTCCAGGTATTTATTTACCACATGAATACTCAATTCTTCCGGGGGAGTCAGCAGCGTGAGGATTCCATGTTGTTTCAGTTCCCGGATGATCAGCTTTTTCTCGCGGTGAAATTGTTCGGCAATGGTTTTGGTGTACAATGACTGAATATCTGTTGCGGGGGTATTGATCAATTCACTCAGTTCAGTATTCTCGAAAAATACCACGAGCACCAGATGTCTGCCGGCAAGTGATTTAAGATAAGCCAGTTCGCGTTTTAAAGCGGTCAGTGATTCAAAATTCGAAAATAGGACCAGCAGGCTGCGCTGGGGTATGCGTTTGCGAATAAGGTTATATAATTTTTCATAGGATGATTCATCAAAGCGGGTCTGCTGATGATAGAGATGTTCGAGAATAAGTTCCATCTGACCTGCCCTTCGTTCAGCCGGAATTAAGCGGTCTGTATCGCCGGAAAACGTTACCAGACCGGCCTTATCCGCTTTCAATAATGCCACCTTACTAAGAACCAGGGCCGCATTGATGGAATAATCCAGCAAGGTCATGCCCCTGAATGGCATTTTCATTGCCCTGCCCTTATCAATCACACAATATATCTGCTGGCTGCGTTCATCACTGAAGTTATTCACCATCAGGTGACCGCCTTTCCGGGCGGTGGCTTTCCAGTTCACACTGCGAATATCATCACCGGTAACATAATCCCGTATTTGCTCAAATTCAAGACTATGCCCAATTCTTCGGATTTTACGGTTACCCGCTTCCGATAGCTGATCGGAGAATGCGATGAGCTCAAATTGCCGGAGCTGTTTATAGGATGGATATACTTTTACCATCGTTTCCTCCGCCTTCCGAACCCGCCTGATCACCATATGGAAAGGCCCCCTGATGTAAACATTTAAATGATGAAAAAGGTATTCTCCACGTTCAACCGGACGAAGCATATACGTTTGTGAGCGGGTTTCTCCCGGCGCCACCATGACAGTGAAGCTGTTATCGCGAAGCTGGAACTGCACAGGCACTTCGTCAATAAGCTGCACATGAACCCGGAAAGGATAATTGTTCGTCAGGGTTATGGTCACGAGATTTTCATCACCATTACTAAAACGCTGGGGTAGAATGCGGGTAGCTTCAATCCCATTTTGCTTTATGAACAAAAGCAAATAATCTGTCAGTACCAGCAGAGCAAATAGTACTAGCAATACCTGGCAAAATATAAACAATGCCGGTATCAGGTAGGCGATAATAAATAACCCGATAATACCTGCAAAAATGCGGTAAAACCACGCGGTGAAAAATACCGGTAACAGGTATGTTCTAAACCAGCGCATGGATTAGCGGGGGATTTCGGTATTCTTAATGATCAGATCAATAACATCATCGGGCGTAATGCCTTCCATTTCCTTTTCCGGGGTTAGTACAATGCGATGACGCAATACAGGTCCGGCACAGAAGATGATATCCTCCGGTGTAACAAAATCACGGCCACGCATAGCCGATATTGCCTTGGCCGCGGATAATATTCCGATTGAAGCCCTGGGTGATGCCCCCAGGTATATGGATCGGTGATTACGGGTAGACGATACGATCGTGGTGATAAAATGCAGCATATTGTCTTCAGCATGTACTGCCCTGACTTTCTCCCGCAGTGCAAATATCATGGCAGCCGTTAATACCGGCTGAACAGATGCACTGATCTGCTCGGGCGCCATGCCATTATGTTTACGAAGAATCTCAAACTCATGTTCCGCGGATGGGTAACCTACATTGATGCGAAAGAGAAAGCGATCGAGCTGCGCTTCCGGTAAATGATAGGTACCCTCCTGTTCTACCGGATTCTGGGTGGCCACCACCATAAACGGAAGTTCCATGGGATAGGTCGATCCATCAACTGTCACCTGCCTTTCTTCCATCACCTCAAAAAGGGCCGATTGTGTTTTAGCCGGAGCGCGGTTGATTTCATCTATTAGAATAATGTTACTGAAAACCGGTCCCCGGCGAAAATGAAATTCACTGTCCCTGGGGTTGAATACCGGTGTTCCGATCACATCGCTGGGCATCAGGTCGGGCGTAAACTGCAGGCGGGAAAAACCGACAGAAAGGGTTTTACTCAGCAATTTCGCGGTTAGTGTTTTCGCCACGCCGGGTACCCCTTCGATCAGTACATGTCCGTCGGCAAGCAATGCGGCCAGCAGAAGATCGATCATGGTTTCCTGGCCAACAATCACTTTGCCAATCTCGATCTTGAGTTGGTCAACCGCGGATTGTAATTCTTGTAAATCTGTTCGCTGTTCAAATATATCTTCTTCCATTATGCTGAATATTTATAAAATGAATTGAGTTGTTGCTGATATTCCAGCAAACGGTCATCTTCAGGCCATTGCTGATCCTGCAGGTACCTGTTCAGGTACGCCAGTTCTTCAAGTTTATGCAGCTCATAACCGCTTTTTACCGCAAGTGTTCTGATAAATTTTTCATCCGGTTCCTGGGCGGAAATACCATAGCGTTGCCGAACAAAATCCATAAAATGCAGTGTCATTTTTTCAGCCAGATTCCGGTTATCACGACGTTGAAAATACAGTGCGCCAATAGTTCGCACCATATCCAGTGATGAATTTCCGGGAGGATGTATGACCGGAATAGCGCGCTGACGGCGTTTTGTTTCAACCAGGAACAACAGTAAAAATAAACAAATGATCAGCCAGAATGGCCAGCGTAGAATGGGATCATTAATGAATGCGCCTAATTTTGAAAACGTATTTTTTTCCCGCGTTTCTTCCTTATTGTACCTGAAATAATCATCCCATAATACATCTGAAACTGTTCCCGGGATATGTGATAAGGCATAATCGTAATAGCGGCTGTTGTTCCGGTGCAGCAAAAAGAAATTTGAAAAAGCCAGCGGAGCCAGATGGATAAAAGCAGCTCCCCCACCCTGCATAGAAATGCGGATAAAATTTGGGGTACCATCCGCATTCTGCCCAAGCACAGTGGTGCGGGCACTGTCGTACGAAGCGAAAGAACGGTTCATTCTTTTTCCCGGATAAGCGAAGCTTACCGGCACCCTGTTTTCGGGATGCTGAACGGAAACGATCAGGGAATCATCCATATAGTGAAAGGCATCCTGACTTATATGAATGTCTAAGCTATCAAGCAGAATCTGGCTAATCGTAAAGCTGGAGATAAATACCGCATTGCCCATCGCCATATAATTCATCAATGCTTTTACCTCAGCTTCATCGGGATGTGTGTTCTTATTAATAATAATGTACGCCCCGCCATTCGATGGCGTAAAATTATTTACCGACAGGCTGCCCTTTTCGGTATTCTTTCTGAAAATGTCCGGTGACCGGTCAGCTATTGCGACTTGGGCAAGGGGAAAGAGAGCCGCTAAATTTTCATACGCATAATAGGAACCGTAAGGTATTTTATCACCGCGCCAAAGGCTCACGAACTGATTCAGCCGTTTGGTTTTGCATCCTGCCAGCAGCAGCAGCATAACAAACGAATAGAACAGGTATCGTGTATAAGTCATCAATGCGTTGTATTGAATTGAATGAAGCGCTGATGAATTTTTTGAAATTGATTTTCATTCAGCAGAAAACCACCATACCAGCTGTATTCATATACCCGGCTCAGGTAAGAAAATTCCTGTCCAAATGCAGTTTGCGCCAGTTCCCTGCGGTAATCGTCATCCGTTTTAGATGGCGAGAGGGTCATCTGATCTTTTGCTCCCAATTGATACAACATATTCAGGTATAGGACCCGCACAGCCTGCCGGTAATCTGAAGCGCCAATGGCTGTCCGGATTTTTTCTTCCAGGTTATGCTAATCCTCTTCAGCGGTACCGGTTTTGGTGTAAACAGGTTTTTTCAATTTGCCATATTGAAACAAAAATGCGCGTTTTACAATCAGCCATACAAGCAGTACGGCTATACCTATGATCAACAGTATGAATAAAAACCGGCGCAGTAACGCGGCAGACTTTTCCTCGTCGGGCACCTCCATCTGCAGTTGTTCATGTTGCCAGTACTGGGGGTCATTGGCGTATTCAAACGCCCGCTCATGCTGCATTTTACGAACTGTACTGTCTGGAACCGCGCGTAAAGCATTCGCAAGTCGTGAGCCTGCATTGCGCTGCGCCCATACACTACCGTTGCCAACCCATAACATATAGGCGGTAATACATAACAAGATTATATATCCGGAAGAAAGTCTCATAGTCAGTCAGGCATTTTGTTCTGCAGCAGTTTCCGGTGAACCGCTTTGGGATAAAAGACAAAATACCAGAGTATGAATACCAGAGATATAAGCAATATCGAAACACTTATCCCTCTTGGCATCGTTGAATACCGGGTGATAAAGCCTTCAAGAAAGGCCGCAGCTATGAATACCGGTACCAGTCCGGCCATAACCTTCAGGCCATCACGGGTTCCTTTTTTTACGGAATGCAGGCGGGAATAGGTACCGGGAAATAATATGGAATTGCCCACGATCAATCCTGCTCCTCCCGCGATTACGATAGCCGATATTTCCAGTGTGCCATGAATCCAGATGACCAGTACCGATTGCATACCCAGGTCTTTAAGGAAGAAAAAAGTCTGAAAACTTCCCAGCATCAGTCCGTTGTTGAAGAGCATCCATATCGTTCCGACTGAAGCCAGGAATCCGCCGACAAACACCATAAAACTGACCTTGATATTATTGAGTGCAATCGTCAGAAACATTTCCAGTTTCCCCTCATGATTGTATACACCGAACGGATCGCCTTTGGCGATGTTGTCTTCTGTCATCTCTACATACCGATCGCCGAGAATTGACCGGATAAAGCTATGGTCCTGTAAGGAAGAGAATACCCCCATGAGGCAGAAGGTGGTGAAGATGATCAGGGAATACAGCAATTCTTTCCGGTACTGGTAAACGATCAGGGGTAATTCTGTTTTCCAGAACAACAGAAAGCGGGAACCTTGTTCACGTTTATTTTTATAGATCCCAAGATAGGTTTGCGCAGCCAGCCCGTTCAGGTAACGGGTTACGCGGCTGTGCGGATAGAACGTTCTTGCATAACCGAGATCATTGACCAGTTCGGTGAACTGATGGGCTAAGGCATCGGGGGTTGTGGCCGGCTCATGCTGGAATTTTTTCCATTTGTCAATGTTCTTCCGAACAAATACTCCTTCTCTCAATAGATACTGAATTTAACTGCTGTATTACCGGATAAATATAATAAAAGAACATCGATGACCCGCTAAAGATAAATTTTCATTTTCTTTGTTCTGATGACATCTGTAAAGCTGGAAACCGGGTTTAATATCGACATTGAGTTTGCGATGGCATCGCTGCTTAAACGATCGGCTGCATGGATTATTGACCTGATCATATGCTGGATCTATGTAGCCATTGCCGCTTCCCTGGCCGATACCCGATCTTTTTTTATCTGGACAAACTTCTGGGATCTCAGCGGCCTGCTGATTTCCCTGCCGGTAGCGGTTTATCATTTTTGTTTTGAATGGTTGAATCAGGGCCGGAGTATCGGTAAAATGCTGATGGGCATTAAAGTCATAACGCTGGAAGGCGGGCAGCCAACAGTTGGACAATACCTGATCCGCTGGGTATTTCGCCTGCTGGATTTTGCGTTCTGGATACCTGTCGCGGTGGTGGAAGGGGTACTGCCCTGGTGGACGCTGCCCATTACCTTTGCCGGCCTGATAGCCGTTATCGCGACACCCAACAATCAACGTATCGGAGATCTTGTTGCCGGAACCATTCTTATCGATCTGAAAAGAGATACCACCTGGAAAGACACGGTGTTTGAAGAAATCGACAGCGACTACAGTCCTTCCTTTCCGGAAATCATGCAGTTGAGTGACCGGGATATCAATACCCTGAAGAGCATTACCGAAACGATACGCAAGAATAATGACAGGGACCTTGCCACGCGTATCGCGCAGCGGATATGCGATAAACTGAATATCCAAACGGAGTTAGATCCCTATCATTTTCTCGTTACCCTGCTGAAAGACTACAACTTTTATACAGATGAGCAGTCAGACCAGGTATAAGCTTAAAAAGCAGAGCCTATGCCGGCAGCAATTCCGAATATGAATATCAGGGCGTACAGAGAAAGCATGATAATGGTGAAGATGCCTAAAAATTTGAACAGTGACTTCAGGTTTTTTATCGAATGATTCAGGGTTTGCTGATCGTTATTCCGAATAGCCACCTGCATTTTGGAAGAAAAATTATAGAGGTAGACGAAGGGCATAACCCAGATGATGGCTATAATTATATAGAACGCGGTAAAAAAGCCACCACCGATCATCGAAACGGCTTCTGAGCCACCTAAGGCTGCAAGTGTGGAACCGGCAAAAATGCCCAGCAGCACCATGAGGCCGCAAAAAATAAATCCAATGATCGAAAGGAATTTGCCCCATTTGGCGGCTTCGCTGAAATAATTGAGGGTTTGCGGTTCGAAATTCAGGTCAAATAGCTGATTCTGTTCCATGAGTTAGTGTTAGGGGGTTTGATAATGAACGTTAAAATAAATTAAATTTTTTACGCCTGCAAGGTCGAAGGTTTATTCTTTTAAACTAACTCGATAAACGGTCTGTTAAAACCGGCGGAGCTTTTGTGGATTGCTTTGCCTCCGGCTCGCAATGACGGAGGCCTCCGGTTCGCAATGATGATCAATTGATTTAGTGCCGCTCCTACGGAGCTTGTTGGATTGGGAGTGCGTTTGCTATTGACCTTTTGCTCCTCCGGAGCGTGGAGCATGCTATTGAAAGATTCTAATGTTTTTGCAAATTTTCACTTATTAGCAGTACGTCATTGCGAGGGTTCTGCCCGAAGCAATCCAGTATTATTGCCGCCTCCTCTCGTTAACACGCAGCCTTTTTTCTGGATTGCTTCGCCTACGGCTCGCAATGACGGAGCCATTTTGCTTCACGTCATGCGAGAAGTCTGACAAATCAAAGCACCTTAGCAGCACGTCATTGCGAGGGCTCTGCCCGAAGCAATCCAGAAGTATTGCCGCTTCCTCTCGTTAACACGCACCCTTTTTATCTGGATTGCTTCGTCTCCGTTTCGCAATGACGGAGACCTCCGGTTCGCTATGATGAATGGTTCCAAAACCACCACTTACGCCAGCAATCGAGGAGCGCGCGCCAGAGGCGCGAAAGGTTAATAGCAACCAGGAAATCCACCACCCGTTACTAGCTCCGTAGGAGCGAAACGAACTGTCTTAAATCAATCGATGTTGTACCGCTCCTACGGAGCTTACCGACTAAGGGTTCGTTTACTATTAACCTTTCGCTCCTCCGGAGCGTGGGAGTACGCAATTGATAGATTCAAATGTTTTTGGTGAATTGCATCAGTTATTGGTAGGGCGTCATTGCGAGGGCTTGGCCCGAAGCAAACCAATACGGTTACCGCTTCCTCTCGTTAACACGCATCCTTTTTTTCTGGATTGCTTCGCCTCCGGCTCGCAATGACGGAGCCATTTTGCTTCACGTCATGCGAGAAGTCTGCCAAAGTAAAGCACTTTAGCAGTACGTCATTGCGAGGGCTCTGCCCGAAGCAATCCAGAAAAATTACCACATGATTGTTTTTTAACAGCCTTGGATTGCTTCGCCTTTGGCTCGCAATGACGAAGACCACTTTTGTTTCACGTCATTGCGGGAGTCTGCCAAATCAAATCACTTTAGCAGTACGTCATTGCGAGGGCTCTGCCCGAAGCAATCCAGTACGATTACCGCTTTCTCTCGTTAACACGCAACATTGCTTTCTGAATTGCTTGGCCTCCGGCTCGCAATGACAAAAACCTCCGGTTAGCAATGATGAATTGTTTCAAAACCACCACTTACGCCAGCTATCACGGAGCACGCGCCAGAGGCGCGAAAGGTTAATAGTAACCAGGAAATCCACCATCCGTTACAAGCTCCGTAGGAGCGAAACAAACTGACTTAAATCTATTGATGTTGTACCGCTCCTACGGAGCTTGCTGACTTAGGGGGCGTTAGCTATTGACCTTTCGCTCCTCCGGAGCGTGGGAGTACGCAATTGAGAGATTCAAATGTTTTTGCGGATTGCATTAGTTATTGGTTGGGCGTCATTGCGAGGGCTCTGCCCGAAGCAATCCAGTATTATTGCCGCCTCCTCTCGTTAACACGCATCCTTTTTTTCTGGATTGCTTCGCCTCCGGCTCGCAATGACGGAGCCATTTTGCTTCACGTCATGCGAGAAGTTTGCCAAAGTAAAGCACTTTAGCAGTACGTCATTGCGAGGGTTCTGCCCGAAGCAATCCAGTATTATTGTCGCCTCCTCTCGTTAACATGCAGCCTTTTTCTGGATTACTTCGCCTCCGGCTCGCAATGACGGAGCCATTTTTCTTCACGACATGCGAGAAGTCTGCCAAAGTAAAGCACTTTAGTAGAACGTCATTGCGAGAGCCCCGGCAACAGAGAAACATGTACTAATAGGCCTGTGCAAATAGTACCCGGCCCGAACTCGGTTTACCGCTGAGAATACAGGCACCATTTTCTTTCTCCTGGTCCAGCGGAATACAGCGGATAGTGGCTTTGGTCAGTTCCTTGATCTTGTTTTCTGTTTCTGCCGTTCCATCCCAGTGTGCGGAAAGGAATCCGCCTTTTTCATTCAGCACCTGTTGAAATTCTTCCCATGTATCAACTTTTGTAATATGGGCATCCCGGAAAGTCCTGGCTTTTTCAAACATGTCGTGCTGAATTTCCTCCAGCTTACCGGTAATTAGTTGAGCAAGGTTATCCATACTTACCGACTCCTTCGTACGGGTGTCGCGGCGGGCAAGTTCAACGGTATTGTTTTCGATATCGCGGGCGCCGATCGCAATTCTGAGGGGCACCCCTTTCTTTTCGTATTCAGCGAATTTCCATCCCGGCCGGGCATTGTCGCTGTCGTCATATTTTACACGTATGCCTGACTTTTTCAGCTCAGCAAGCAACTGGTTTACTTTCTGATCGATGGCATCTTTCTGTTCATTCCCTTTATAAATAGGAACAATTACCAGTTGCAGCGGTGCGATCTTTGGTGGAAGGATCAACCCTTCATCATCACTGTGGGCCATAACAAGAGCTCCGATCAGGCGGGTACTAACGCCCCAGCTGGTTGCCCACACATAATCCAGTTTATTTTCTTTATCTGAAAATTTCACATCAAAGGCTTTGGCAAAATTCTGACCCAGAAAATGAGAGGTTCCTGCCTGAAGGGCTTTACCATCCTGCATCAGCGCTTCTATGCAGTAGGTATTTACAGCTCCGGCAAAGCGTTCCTGTTCCGACTTAACTCCGCGTACCACCGGAAGCGCCATCCAGTTTTCTGCAAAATCAGCATAAACATCCAGCATTTTTTCAGCTTCGGCTATTGCTTCCTGTTGGGTAGCATGCGCCGTATGCCCTTCCTGCCACAGAAATTCGGCAGTCCGTAAAAATAACCGGGTTCGCATTTCCCATCGAACCACATTTGCCCACTGATTAATGAGCAGGGGCAGGTCGCGGTACGACTGAATCCAGCCTTTATACGTATTCCAAATAATGGCTTCACTGGTTGGCCTGACGATCAGTTCCTCTTCCAGTCTGGAATCGGGATCCACCATCAGGGCACCTTGTTTTTCCGGATTGGCTTTTAGCCGGTAATGCGTAACAACTGCGCATTCCTTGGCAAATCCTTCGGCATTCTTTTCTTCGGCCTCAAATAAGCTTTTGGGAACAAACAACGGGAAATAGGCATTCACATGACCCGTATCCTTGAACATTTTATCCAGCGCGTCGCGCATATTTTCCCACAGCGCATAACCATAGGGTTTGATCACCATACAGCCTCTGACGGCGGAATAATCCGCGAGGTCACCCTTAATAACCAGATCATTGTACCACTGTGAATAATCGACAGATCTCGATGTAATTTCCTTACTCATGAATAAAATAAATTGGCCGGAAACCAGTTACCGGGGATTGTAAAATCTAAAAAAAACAGCTTAACGTTAAAAAGAATGAAAAACGCACTAAAACTATGGTTTCCAGTGTTTTTTTTAACATATTCCAATTAACTTTTTAAGCTGAAGACAGTCTTTTTATTGTAACTTACAGCTTGAAAGCGCAAAAGTAGTACAATCGTTGTAAAACTTTAAAAACCTTAGAAATGAACATCAGAAATATATTCTTATTAGCCGGCGTCGCTGCACTGGGCAGTTGTACCACGATGTATAATGCCGGTCACACCCCCGATGATGTCTACTTTTCTCCGGAAAAAGTCCGTGCAGAATATGTACAGGTTGAACGTTCCGGCGACAGGTATGCTCCGGCAACCCGCAGTGATTACTACGATCATACCGAAGACAGGTACCTGCGTATGATGATTCGCGACAGGAACCGCTGGTCTGTATTCAATAACTACAATATCATGGGTTATGGTATGGGCTATGGCATGGGTTATGGTATGAATTACGGCATGGGCTATGGTATGGGTATCGGAAACTTTTATCATCCGGGAAATTTCGGATACTACAGCCCCTGGAATTATAATCACTTCAACAATTACTGGAACTGGAATAGTTTTTACAATCCCTATTACCATAATATCGTAGTGGTTAATCCTAAAACTAATCCGGCTTCGTATAACCAGATCCGGCAGATCAACAATTTCCGGCCGGCCAGTTACACCAATACCAATTACTACCGGCCTAACGGCAATACCAATACTACTCCGGTCCGGGGTTCAATGAATAACCGTTACACCAATCCGAACAACAGCGGAAATTTGGGTAACTCGATCCGGAAAGTGTTTACACCGCCGTCTCAAAGTAATAATTCCAATCAGCGTTATTCTCCGCCTTCTGATAACAGCAGGCCGCAGCGTACCTATACCCCACCCTCTAATTCCAACAGAAGTTCATCACCTGCTCCATCTGGTGGTGGTGGTGGTGGCGTATCGCGCCCAAGCCGTGGAGGTAATAACTGATAATCGTCTTTTGACAATATGGGAGGAAATTTGATTTAAGGTCACTTGAATTGGTTTCCTCCTTTTTTATGCTTTTATCTATAAATATGCAGTATATGAAGAGGCTTTATATCTCAGTTCTGGCTTTATTCAGCGCATCACCCCTTCTTGCCCAGCTTCCTGAAGATGCATTGAGGATGACCTGGAATGTACCTTCAGGTACAGCCCGGCAGCAGGCTATAGGGGGTGCAATGGGAGCCCTGGGTGGCGATATTTCCGCCACCTTTGTAAATCCAGCGGGTTTAGGTTTTTATAAAACAAATGAACTCGTGCTATCACCCGGACTATCGCTATTAAGAAGCAAAAGCGATTTCCTCGGGGTAAATTCAACCACTAAAGGTGAGGCGAAATTTCACCTGGGAACCAGCGGAATCGTTTGGAGCAATCCGGGATCCGGAAACTGGGCAAGTAAGGCGTTCAGTCTGGGATTAAACCGCACAGCAAATTTCAATAATACGCTCTACTATAAAGGTCGTAATGATTATAGCTCTTACTCTGAGCCGCTGGCCAATGAATTTTTCAACTATTATTC
This sequence comes from Bacteroidota bacterium, assembly GCA_023409675.1. Classification (GTDB taxonomy): domain Bacteria; phylum Bacteroidota; class Bacteroidia; order Chitinophagales; family Chitinophagaceae; genus Flavitalea. Next base: position 24,943 of record JAEYRC010000299.1, on the reverse strand, counting down.
GTTCAGCAAAGACGCTAATCCCAATCGCAGCGACGGGGCAATAATTGATGACGCTATCAGCAGCAATGATGTTTCGCTGCTTACAAAAATGGCGTTATACACCTACCTGGTCGACCTGGATTCCTCTTCGGGAAATACGAATGTAATTTCCCGGGCCGAACTTGCCGGGGTAGTAGATCAGGAAAACCGGGTCACCACATCCGGAGGGATAACCGAACTGGCTTTCGGTTTTGCCGGAAATATGGATGATCAGTTATATATCGGCGCCAGCATCGGCGTACCGATCGTAAATTACTCCCGCACTACGGAATACCTTGAATCAGACGCTGCAGGAACCGGCAACAATGAATTTACCTCATCTGCCTACCGGGAAGATTATACCTCCAAAGGGATGGGGATCAACGGTAAGCTGGGTATCATCTTCAAACCCGTTGAACGTTTACGGTTGGGCCTTGCTGTTCATACACCCACGCTTTACGGGCTGAAAGATGCATTCACGGCTAGTATGGAAACCAATATTGATACAGCTACCGGCAATCAGAATGTATTCAACGTTACCACGGCTGACCTTTATGGCGGTAATAATCCAAATTTTCAATACGACCTGGTAACTCCCTGGAAATTCATGCTCAGTGGTGCGCTGGTGCTGAACGAATCAGCTGATATTACACAGCAGCGTGGGTTTATCAGCGCGGATGTAGAATATGTAAGTTATGCCGGATCAAAATTCACACCCGGACAGGATGGTATCACCGATAATTATTATACTGAAGTAAATGAAACCATTAAAGATATTTATGCAGGCGCGTTAAACTTCAGGGTTGGCGGTGAATTGAAATTCAATACTTTGATGACACGGCTGGGCTTTGCATACTATGGCAGTCCCTATGCCGATGACAACCTAAAGGCAAGAAGAATGAATGTCAGCGGTGGTTTGGGCTATCGCAATAAAGGAATGTTTGTTGACCTGACCTATGTACATTCCCTGCACCGGGATGTAAATTTCCCATACCGTGTAGATCCTCCCAGAAGTAATGTATTGGCCGATATCGCTGAAGGAAATGGCAATGTGCTGCTCACGCTTGGTTTCAAATTCTGATACAGGCCTGGCATAGATGAAAAGTGATTTGCAGAACTTACAACCATCAAACTCATAAAAAAACCCGGAATTATCCGGGTTTTTTTTATAAATAAGCCATAACCAAACTAAATCACAGGTACGTGATTAAAAACGGGTTTAAAAGGTATCAATACAAAGAACCGCCTGTATCTGTGAAATAATATGCTGGTGAGAACTTATTTGACGGATTATCTGAAAAACTTATTTCAGCTTAAGGGTGAATGCTTAGACGCGTAAATTTCATTCGTAGATTTACGATGCAGTGCGGGCTTCAAGTATCCGGGCCATCACCTCCTTATCATCGGGGTTGATCCAGGTATAGTCGGGATCTTTTTTAAACCAGGTCAGTTGCCGTTTAGCATAGCGGCGGGTATTGCGTTTAATAGCTTCCACGGCAGTTTTAAAATCCGAGTATCCGTCGTAATATTCAAACAATTCTTTATAACCAACGGTTTGCAGCGGAGGAAGGTCTTTATACGGTTGCAATGCTTTCACCTCATCGGGAAGACCATCGCTGATCATCGCGTCAACCCGGTTATTGATTCTTGAATACAGTTCAGGCTTATTGACCGATAGCGCGAATTTGATAACCCTGAAGGGCCTGTGTTTCGACTGACCACGCTGATAATTACGTATAGATGTACCCGTTAGACGAAATATTTCCATTGCCCTGAGCATACGGTGTGGGTTTTGCATTTCACCACTGGCGGCAAAAAGCGGATCAAGTTTCGTTAATTCTTCGGAAAGCCATGACAGGCCTTTATCGCGGTAATCAGTAATCACAGCTTCGCGGATGTCGGTGGGCACCTCCGGCATTTCATCCATTCCGTGGGTGTAGGCGCGGATGTATAATCCGGTTCCTCCGGCCATGATCACCGTATCCTGTGTTTTGAAAAGTTCATTCACCACATCCAGCGCATACGTTTCAAAAAGTGCGGCATTTACAGGCTGCTCAATAGAATGCGAATTGATAAAATAGTGTTTAACCTGTTCTAACTGGGCAGGTGTGGGTTTGGCTACTCCAATATTTAATTCACGAAAACACTGCCGGGAGTCGGCAGATATGACTGATGTTGAATAGTGCGAGGCCAGATCAACAGCCAGCGCCGTTTTACCGGAAGCGGTAGGGCCGGCAATAACAATTACGGTTTTTTCTTTCATTTCAGCGTAATGGCATAACAGAAATCACATCAGAGCTCATCGCGGCTTTCATCCATAGTATCTTCTCCATCATCATCCATGCCGGAATCAGCATCATCATCACCTTCTTCTCCATATCCTTCCGCGCCTTTAGTGAGGTCATATTTCTCTTCCATTTCTGCAAGCTTATCACCCACTACACCCTTTGTTCCATACTGAGAAGGAGGAATTCCTTCTGTTTTAAACAACGCGGGATAAGACACCGATGCATGTTCATCTTTTGATACATTAATCAGTTCGATCAAAAATGACCAGTTCCGGTTGAAGTCATAAACATAAATAAACTTCTGGTTGGGATCTTTGATTTCTGAGCCAATAATGGTTTCGTGCATCAGCAGGGGTTCTACCCGATATTTCTTATCATATTTTTCCAGGGAAATCTCTCTGCCCCGCTGCCAGTTATCATTGCTGCGGTAAAATGTAGCCTGATGTTTGGAATCAAATTCATATGACTTCAGGATGATCTGGTGAAGGTCATAAAAGTTCTGGGTGTGTTTAATTACGACATCCCTGTAAATGCTGTCATCTTCCTCAAAATATATCCTGAATTTCAATATAGCCATGTCGATTCGGAATTGTAATTATAGTGGGTAAATTTACTATTATTTCTCACAACTATCATACCATCGGCCTGCTAACCCTTAATTGTTCTGTTCTTTGGGCTGCAGTCCCGCTTCCCTGCCCTTCTCGATCAAAAAGCGGAATGCCGCTTCCTGACTGTTTTCCAGTTCTCCATCAAGGATGGCCTCCCGTATGGCAGTTTTGAGTTCGCCCACCATTTTACCCGGAGGAAGATCGAACAATTGCATGATCATTTCACCGGTTACCGGCGGCTGCCAGTTGCGCAGTTTATCCTGCTCCTCCACTGCTTTCATGCGCTGCCGCACCATATTGAAATTTGATAAGAAACGTTGAACCTTATGTTTATTCTTCGACGTTATATCGGCTTCGCAAAGTTTCATCAGCGCGTCGATATCTTCCCCCGCATCAAACAATAATCTTCGGATAGCGGAATCCGTTATGTTCTCTTTTGTGAGGCTGATCGGTCGCAGGTGCATTTCGACCAGCTTCCTGACAAAACGCATCTTTTCATGTGTGGGCAGTTTCAGGCGGTTAAAAATTCTGGGTACCATACGCGCACCCACCACTTCATGACCATGAAAGGTCCAGCCATGTCCGGGTTCAAACTTCTTTGTGGCCGGTTTACCAATATCATGTAAAAGCGCGGCCCAGCGCAGCCAGAGATCATCCGTACGGGCAGCAATATTGTCGACCACCTGTATGGTATGATAGAAATTATCTTTATGCCCCTGCCCGTCAATATATTCAGCGCCCAGCAAATCGGTGAGTTGCGGGAAGATGATGTGTAGAATTCCTGTTTGCAGCAACAGATCAAACCCAACAGAGGGCTTTTCACTGAGCAGTATTTTGTTAAGTTCGGCGGTTATACGTTCCTGTGATATAATGCGTATCCGTTCGGCATTGTCGCGGATGCCACTGAGGGTTTCGGATTGAATGGTGAACTGAAGCTGTGTGGCAAAGCGGATGGCACGCATCATACGCAATGGGTCATCGCTGAAGGTAATACCCGGATCGAGCGGAGTGCGAATTCGTTTCTCCCGGAGATCCAGCAGTCCATTGAAGGGATCTATCAGCATGCCGAAATCTTCCGCATTCAGACTTATGGCTAAAGCGTTAATAGTAAAATCGCGCCGGCGCTGGTCATCTTCCAGTGTGCCGGGTGTTACTGATGGATTGCGGCTGTGCTCCTGATAGCTTTCCTTACGGGCGCCCACAAACTCGAGTTCAAAACCTTCCGTTTTTATCTGTGCTGTACCATAATTCTTAAACCAGCTGACCGCCGGCTTACCCGGAAATTTTTCCGACACCTTCCGGGCAAGTTCTATACATCACCAACACATACAATATCCGCATCACTGGTCGCCCTGTCCAGTAGCTTATCGCGCACAAAGCCCCCTACCAGGTAAGCAGGATAACCCAACTCAGCCGCAGCCTGGGCAATGAGGTCTAAAATCCCGCGCTCCTTTTCTGTACAGATAATATCCATAAACCTGCAAATATACTTCATGCAGCAGAAAGGCCCCGATCAAAGACATACTGAAGAAAAACCAATAAATTATGTGGAATGCCATGTATTACGCTCGGGTTGTGGTACTTAAAAGCATATCAACCGTTGAAGCCGCGCGTATACATGTCCAGTCCGTTACATTTCAATTGGGAGCGGGTTTGGAGCGGGCGGCAGAACTGTTAACAATTGCATACTGTCGATATCATGGGCACATCGGAAATGTCCTTCGGGGCAAACCCTATGACCATGCAAACCACAGGGGCGGCAATTCAGGGGGCCGGGGTGCTGAACAATATGCTGTATATCAGACAAGGGCCCATATCCGAAAGCCGGCACCGTGGAGTTATAGATTACGGTAACGGGAGCATTGGTTGCTGAGGCGAAATGAAGCGGGGCGGAATCATTTACATAGTTCATAGCGGCCTTTCGCACCATTTCCACCGATTCCAGAAAGCTGAGTTTTCCGCAAAGATTTACCACGTAAGGATTTGATGTTCGGATCTTCAACTGATCAGCGATCGCCGTATCCTCTTTTCCTCCAATCAGGTAAATACTGTAATCATAGGGAACAGCATTCAGAAAGGGCAGCCATTTGTCGGCCGGGAACTGCTTGGTAAACCATACAGATCCCGGTGCCACAACAATATAGGGCAGCCTGGTATAGCGGTATACGCTTTCTTCATCGGCTGCTCCAGGATAGAGCTTTGGTTTTTCAATACCTGGTCCGACCAGGTGTTCGATAAGTTTATGGTTTCGCTCCGTTTCATGTAATCCGGGCTCACCGGCTTGTTTAAATTCATGCTTCACTACCCTGCTAAAAAACATACTGAAGGGGTTTTTATCAAACCCGATCCGTTCCTCCGCTCCGGAAAACGCGGTAAGCAGGCCCGTGGAAGCATATCGCTGAACGGTTATGACTTTATTGTATTTTTCTTTTCGGATTTTGAAAAGAAGCCGAATCAGGTTGCGGTTCTTATTTGTTTTCTTATCCCAAAGCAGCAGGTTATGAATGAAGGGGTGATGTTGAAAAAGACCTTCATGGCCTTTTCGGATCAGGTAATCCAACTGCGCGTCGGGGAAACGCTGATGCAGGTTTTCCAGCAAACTGGTGGCCAGTACAGCATCTCCGATAAAAGCAGTTTGAATGACCAGTATTTTTTGTTTCATGGATAATGGTGATTGGGTATAATTGATTAAGGGCGAATAACAACGATTTCTCCCTGCGGATCAAACGCAATTACAGCGGAAGGCTCGGCAGGCTGAATATCATTCTGCCGGTAGTGTACCACATAGTCTGCCAGGGCCGCCAGTTCCGGATCAATTTCCGCGAACGTGCGGGGAGCCGGGCTGCCCGAAAAATTGGCCGAAGTGGAAACAATGGGTTTACCGAACCGACGAATCAGGGAATAACAGAAACGCTCTTTCACAATCCGGATGGCGACAGCCCCTTTCTGATCGGTGACACCAGGGGCCAAACCGAGCGCTCCGTCATAGATCACGGTGGTGGGTTTAGCATCAGAAGGAATCCTGGCGCTCAGATCGGGCGGAGGCGCCGCAACATAACGAAGTACAGCGCTTTCATCGGCCACCAGAACAATCATGCTCTTATTGGCCGGGCGTCGTTTAAGCTCAAAGATCCGCTCTACAGCGGCATCATTCGTTGCATCGCATCCAAGGCCCCAAATCGTATCTGTGGGATAAAGTATTATTCCTCCTTTCCGCAGTACATCCAGGCAACACACGATATCCGGTTCAAAATGCTGATCCTCCATGGCTCAAAGGTACAAGCAATGAACAGGAAATGCTACGGATTTTACCCCGCAATTGAGGGTGTTTTTCGTAAATAAAAACGTGTAATAACAATATGCGCGTAAAAAATACCTAAGCTTATTTGTGGTATTCCGAAGGATTTAACCACAAACAGTATGTTTGCAGAAAAAAAGATGGATTTACACGCACAGATAGATGCTGCCTGGAATAACCGGGAACTCCTAAAGGAAAAAACCTATACCGATGCGGTCAATGAGGTGATTGAAGCCGTCGATAAAGGACAATTGCGGGTTGCCGAACCCGGCAATCAGGGCTGGGTGGTGAATGAATGGGTTAAGCAGGCCATACTGCTGTATTTTGCTATCCGACCGATGGAAACCTACAGTCTTGAACCCTTTGAGTTTTACGATAAAATGCTGCTGAAAAAAGATTACAAATCCCTTGGCGTTCGCGCTGTTCCGCATGCTGTTGCCCGTTATGGCGCATTTATCGACCGGAATGTGGTGTTGATGCCCTCCTATATTAATATTGGCGCATGGGTTGGAGCAGGCACTATGGTCGACACCTGGGCTACTGTTGGCAGTTGCGCGCAGATTGGCAGTGGTGTGCACCTGAGTGGTGGAGTTGGTATCGGTGGTGTGCTGGAGCCGCTTCAGGCAAGCCCGGTAATTATTGAAGATGGTTGTTTTATCGGAAGCCGCTCCATTGTAGTGGAGGGGGTTTTAGTGGAAAAAGAAGCGGTACTGGGAGCCAATGTGGTGTTGACCAAAAGCACCCGTATTATTGATGTGAGCGGAAATGAACCAGTGGAATATCAGGGACGGATACCAGCCCGCAGTGTGGTCATTCCCGGAACGTTCAGCAAGAAATTTCCCGCCGGAGAATATCAGGTCAGTTGCGCGCTGATCATCGGAAAACGCAAAGCCAGCACCGACCTGAAAACCAGCCTGAATGATGCCCTGCGCGATTTCAACGTATCGGTATAATTGTTTGGAAAATATTTTGTGCGCATACAGGTGAAAATATGAAGAACATTTCCCTATATTTGCTGCCCAATTCGGATGCCCAGATGGCGAAATTGGTAGACGCACTGTGTTCAGGTCGCAGCGTCCGCAAGGATGTGCTGGTTCGAATCCAGTTCTGGGCACCATCAACGCCGCAGTTTTTACTGCGGCTTTTTTATGCCTGATGGTGAAGTACTTTTTGTCTTACAAAACCAAGAGCTTCCATTCCGCTGTCTGTTTATTGGCAATTAATTTAATGTTGCTTAAAAATTCTTTGGTTTGTTCAATGTCGAAGTAGTTGTTTTTTACAAGTTTGATTTGATAGTTTCGCGGCAAAAAGCGACCCCATTTAGAAAATGCCAGTAATGCCGGATTCGTGTCCAAAAGCGTGGAAATATGCGTATCAATGTTAATCAAAGGAAGCGATAATTTATCCCATTTAGCCATCAATTCCTGTACAGGAACTTCAAGATAAAATGAACTACTGCTTTCGTCCAGTGTATTCTTAATTTCGGCAATATTCAAAAGCAATTGTATGGTCCTGTTAACACGTGTTCCTGCAAAGGTAAATAACCGCAAATGTTTTGATGCTATCAACAACGGCCTTTCAGTGGGCAAATTCCTGATTTTGAATACCGCGAAATCCTTACGCATGTTATCTATTTCATCTACCGCTTGCGGGTCAAGAAAATCATAATCAGTTCTGGAATATATTATCTCAAACATCTTCTCTCTAACCTTTTGATGAACAACCGCAGCTTCGCCATAGAACAATGGCTTTTTTCCATCCATCGCCGGAATAACATCTATTCGTTTCGATTTATGGTTAATACAGATGATTTTCCAGACTCCGGCAGCCAGTAAAATGTTTTCATTTTCTCTAATCTGTGGTGAAAATGGAATCTCTCCGATCGAATTGCCAGCATTTACAACGCTAAAATTTTCTTCAGTCTTGAATACGCTGTAAAATTCTCTGCTGTTCACCACCTTTTCGCCTTCAATACCAATTATAACCTCATGCTGAAGTTTCTCCAAAAAGTCAATATCAATTAAATGATGAAGAATTTCTTCTATTTCTTGTTGACCGATTAAATTGAAAGCGGAATTTTCCTTAAGATGTTTTATAAGTTCTGTTAACAGAATTCCTGAATGACCCTTCGTAATCGACAAGGCCTGATGAGCTAAAATATCATATGGGTATTCATTTTTTCCTGGTGGCTCAATAAATCCTTCTTTATATAAAATCCAGCAGGAAAGTGCCTGAAGTAATGTCCATTGATTGGTTGCATAAAGTAACACATTACTACTTTGTCCCTCCTTCCTGCCACTTCTTCCAACCCGTTGAATTAATGACGCAATGTTGTACGTTGCATCTATCTGAACAACCTTATCAACCGAACCGATGTCAATACCAAGTTCCAGGGTTGATGTGCAGGAAATACAAAAATTATGTCGCTGGTTAGTCTTTGCAAAGTCTTCAATATATTCTCTTAGGTCTCTGTCGACTGACGAATGATGTGAAAAGTAATTCAAATGACCTTTTACGCTGGTTGCTATTTTTCTAAGCTTTACCGCCACTTCTTCTGAACGTCCGCGACTGTTCGGAAAAATCAGAACTTTATGGTCTTTACTCTCGATATACAAATCATTCAAAAGCTCCCATGGCAATTCTTCATTTTCGTTTTTAAAGTATCTGAATACAGTATTGATTTCTCTGGCCGATCTGTCCAGTAATACTTTGGTGTTTGACTCATTACCTGTAAATCTTTTGGCCTCATGGTAATCGCCAATTGTTGCCGAAAGACCTATAACACTGAATAAATCTGTGTTGATTCGTTGAAGTCTGCTTAAAATTGATTTTAACTGAACTCCCCTGTCGGTTCCAATAAAAGAATGTATTTCATCAATCACAACATATTTTAAGGCTGAAAACAATTGTCGAACATAGAATGGCTTATGTATAAACATGGCTTCCAATGATTCGGAGGTGATCAATACAATACCATTGGGATGGTTGATTAATCGTTCTTTCAGGGTTTTATTTGCTTCCCCATGCCATTTTGTAACCGTTACATCAAGATGTTTACAGAGTTCTTCAATTCGGTAAAACTGGTCATTTATCAATGCGATTAAGGGAGAGATATACAGAACCCTGACACCAGCAATGTTGAAGTTTACTTTTGAAAGGATCGGTAAAAATGCAGCTTCTGTTTTACCTGAAGCAGTTCTTGAAGCCAGAATAAAATTTTCTTCAGAGCGCATAATTCGGTCTATCGCGGCATGTTGAATCGGCCGCAACTCCTCCCAACCCTTATCACGAATAAATTTTCGTATTGATGCTGAAAGCAGGTGGTACGACATTATAGTTCTTCTATGCTATCCAATGAAAATTGTTCTTTGCGCTCATCTTTTAATTCGATATCTCCAAACAATTTGTTTTTATCAATGGTTGGATTTTGCCTGATAATATTCAATGCATTTAAAAAATCCCTGATTACTTCACGCGGAGTCAGGAATTCCGCTGCTCCGGGCTTATTGAATAGTTCCTCCATAAAGTGATGAATTTCATCATCACTTATATTGAGGACAGTTTTGTAATTGAAGTCAAATATTGCCTTTAATTTTTTGAGTAAGACAAATATTTCGTTATGGTTAAGCGGGAGCAATTTAAGAACAGGCTGGGCAAAATCTCTGATTTCAGCGGTTTCGAATTTATTGGTAATTAATCTGGTTTTTAAAGCGTCATAGCTGAAAAGTCCTCTGCGTTGATGTTCTAAAAATTCCCTCGTACCTGCAAAGTTGAAAAACAGGTTAGACACCTTTCCCTGAAAGCAATCATTGTAAATGGTCAGTATTTTTTCATAATTCTTTTCTCTCATTACAGCAGTAGAAATCTTGTAAAGATTTATTGTTTCATCCAGATTTATCACAAAACCACTGTAGCCCATACGTACAAAAAGCTTACAAAAGATGATGAGCATATCATAATAATTCTGGTCGTTAATGATTGCTCTGACACCTAAATCCTGCCTTGCTTCTGTTTTTGTTCTATACTCCCCTCTTAGCCACTTTAGCGCGTTTCGGCTCAGTTGATCATTTCCGGTGATATACCCCTCATAGTATTTCATTACAACCGTTCCAAAGTCAAAACCACCGACATCTGTAATTTCATTGATGGTCTTCATGATGTTGCGCTGAATCAGTTCCAGGTATACTTTACTTCGGATTTCCGCTATCGAAATATGATTTTCTTCAGCAATCGAAGTAATTACCTGTTCTATCCATTTTTCCAGCAAGACAGGTAAAGCGCCACCTTCCGGCTTGGTTTGAATAGACACACTATCCATTATTGCAGCATATAGCGCTACCGCTTTTCCATCAGTGGAATACAATCGATTCTCAGGAGTAAAGTCCGAATTCGCAACTACAAACTTTTGCTTCAAGGCAATCGTATTCAATAAATGAAGCATGAAGGATTTCCCCGAACCGAAATCTCCAATCCAGAATTTAACCATACTATGCCCGTTTTTTACATCCTTCAGGGCCGAAACAACAACATTGATTTCATCTGACCGTCCCACAGCAATATGGTGCAGGCCAAACCTTGGAACTACACCACCTACTAAAGAGTTAATAATTGAAGTGGCTTCTTTCGGTTTTATGTTATCGATCATTTCGCTGTATTTTTGAAAAACACTCCGGATTCATTGTATAGCAATTGTCCGCTTCTTCAATCAGAACATCATCTAATATTTCATAACAGATTTCATTGACGCTTTCAATTAAATGATCTTTAAAAACGCCTTTCGATCGGGCAAATGCTTCAATGTCAAGTTGCGGAACCGAGAAATTGTATTTTGAAAACAGCTCTAAAAATGAATGCTGAGTTGAATTAAATGATAATTCTTTTAAAATTATCGACTGATGGTATTCTTCCGTCCCCCTATTCTCATTAACCTTTAATTCATCATTCCTAATGTCCGGTGCCCGAATTGTATTGCCTTCGTCTTCAAATTCATCACCTAAATATTCATTAAGAAGTATAACACTCCCGCTGTGCTGTTGTTGAACCAGTTGGATTGCTGCTTTATCCAGTTGTATTTTTTTACGCTTTGTTTCGAAAATCTTTGGCACAGCTTCAACTGCCCATTCTACATTGTGGTCATGTATAAGTTCATGAACAATTTGCCGGAAATTTTGAAGCTGATCATTGTCTTTGAATAGTAATTTCTGAACAGGCTTTGTCAGTTGTCTGTTTTCAACGGTTTCAGATTTTAAGTCGTGATACAAATAATGCATATAGAGTATCAAAGAACTTTCCTTATCATACTTCGCCATGAATTTTGACGCTTCGAAATAGATGTTTTTAGCAGAAGGATTCTTACTATTTATTTTCCCGAATTCGAGTATATCTTCTACGAAGGCAGTTGGATTATTGGAATTTCCAGTCAGCTCTTCAAACCTGTATTTCCAACTGCTTTTAGTCTGGGCATTGAGTTCAATAACTGTCATTTCATCGGGCGGAACTATTCTAGAAGTCAGGCCCGGCAATATGTCTGCGATTTTGGAAATAATTTTCGAATCCAGTTCGGATTTGACTTCCTCACTGTACGATGTATCGGTATTTAGCTTCCGCTTATACCCATAGGATTCACGTACTGCATTTTCGCAGTGCCTGAAGATTATCGGGTAGAATGAGTTGATAATTGATTCTTTGAAATACCGGTATCTCCGGCCGCTGCATCTGTTTTTAAATTTCCTTCGTACTATAACAGTGGCAACAGATGTAAATTGCAGTATAAGCGTTGTTCCTTCGGATACATACCTGGATTTTAATTCAGCAATGACAGCAAGATAAAGCCTGACAACCTGATGGCAACAAAATTCAATACGGCAAAATTTATTGTTTGGATACCAGAGTTTATTTAACAGCTTTACTTCTTCAGTATTGAGTGTTAATTTGGACTGACATTTATTTCCCAACCGCCAATTATCGTAGTTGGCGTTTTGATATCTATTCCTGCTTTCTCTTCGCTTAAAAGCTTCAGCACTATGCCCATATAACTTCATTTTTTTTTCAAATAATGAAATACTCTGGTTTTTGGTTTTAGGATAACATTGTCCTATAATTTTCAGTTGACTTTCCAGCGTTGTTTTATCTCTATGGCTGTCATATTCTTTTAGCAGGTCGAACAACAGTATGAAAGCATAATTCCTATTCCCTTCTAAGTCAAAATACCTGCCATTCAGAAAGTTGGATTTAAAAACGCTGTAAAACTCCTTTTGCGCGACTGATGCACTGTATATCTGGTAATATGAATAAATATAGCATTGCGCCCAGTAGGGAATACCACTACGATATTTTATCAAATTCTTGTTGACGTGTAATTTGCAGGTGCGACCGGTAACATCAATTATTGAATCATCATCGTAATGTTTAGTCGGGCCTGATGATGTTTTCTCTAAGTTTTCCAGCATATTTCGTGCTAACGCATCCTTCATTTCAATTCCAGTTTGCTGACAGATCGCTGAACGTATAAATTGATTCGCTTTGAACTGCTTTTTGATTCGCTACCGTAATTAGCATTAATAAATAACCCTAATTGGTTATTACCAGACATTCCTCTCCGGATAAATAATTGTTCAGGAGGAAAAAATCATACGTGACGATGTAGTGCAGGAACATACGAAGTGGATGATGAGCACAGAAAACTGTATTCCACCACCTAAAAAATCCTTATACCATATTCAATCTATCTGAAGCCCTACCGCAGCTTATGCCCCTGCCCTTCTTTAAGCTGGTATATTGGCAGCATAGGGTAAGCACTACGTTCAATGCCAAAACTTCCGGAGATGGAAAATGTTTTCGCATCGTTTACATAGCGCAGTCCGACATCAGCACGCATATACGGCTGAAATATGTTTATACCCCGGCTCATACCCATGGGCATCATATGATTAGCGGATCCCGTAAACATTCCTCCAAAAGAACTATAACCTGCCGGCACAGCAGAAAACGATGTAAAGGCCGACCAGTTCGGAGCAAGGTAGCGGTTTAATTGAATGCCTGCAGGTATAAATAACCCATTTCGCTGGGTATTAACAACAGGGTTATATGTTGAAAAAACGCCGGTATAACCGGTTAAAGACCATTTTTTAATGGGCTGAACCCTAAGATCCTGGTATTCTGTCGGCTCCTGATTTAAGTCTTCTGGTTTCCCGGCAATGGAATTAATCTCCTGAGCGGTTCCGAAAACCACTATAAATTGAGCCATAAGTAAAATTGCCGTTTTGAGACCCATGCTGAAGCTTTGGCTTAAAAATACTCCATTTAGGCTGAAATTGCCCTAATTCAGGGTAAATGCTTTAATTATTAATTATAACCACTTATTAGCCGGTATTCTTTATGGATATCACCGGATTGTCAGGGCATAAATATTAATTTGTAAATATATATCACGTATATGACGTCCCTGATACCCGAGAAAGAGCTGATGGACTTTATTGAAATGACTCCCGACCTGGTTTGCGTTGCCAGTAAAGAAGGCTATTTTTTACGCGTTAACCAGTCGGTAATCAACACACTGGAATTTTCCCGTGAAGAACTGCTGAGCCGTCCAATCGCATCCTTTATTCATCCCGATGATAAGGAGTATACCGCCAAAAAGCGACACGAACTTCTCAGGGGCGAGGTAATGGTTAACCTCGACAACCGCTATATTTCCAAAAGCGGCAAAATCATCTGGCTTCAGTGGAGTTCGATCTTTTTTCCGGAAAAGAATATGGTGCTTGCGCTGGCAAAGGATGTTAGCCTGCGAAAGGAAAAAGAAACCCGCGCCGAAGAAAATTACCACCGGTTCCGCAATCTTACCGCACATTTTAAAAGCAGCCTCGAAAAAGACAAGAAATTCCTTGCGCTGGAACTGCATGAAGAGCTTGCTCAACTTGCTTCTACAGTGAAGCACGACCTTGAATGGCTTAGCACCCAACTTGAAGATCAGCCAGCTCCGATAACCACTAAATTGAATGAGGCCTTTACAGGAACAGCCTCTATATTAGCATCACTTCGAAACATAGCCTATACGCTGAGCCCAAACCTGCTTGACGATATCGGACTGAACGAATCCATTGAATGGTTGTGTTCAGAATTTCAATCTAAACAGAATATTCCCTGCACCTGTCAATGGAAAGGAGATTTGAATAGATTGGATAAAGCATTAACTATCGATGTGTTCAGAATTTGCCAGGAAGCAATGCATACAATTTTTATTCAACCGGGAATCACCCATCTTTCCATTGAACTCGGGATTCGTCCCCACAGTCTTGAAATTTGTTTCATTGGACAGTATTCCGGCAACGAATACGCTCGTTTTGAAGAAATAGTGGCCAAAACCAGCCTGCGTGAACGAACAGAATCGGTGGGAGGTACGCTGAATATCAGCACCGGCATTGGAAATGCCATTAATGTTGATGTGGTGATTCGGGAACTGCCCGAAAGGGAATAAGTATCATGCAATCTACACTACCAGTATACGCCCAAAAGGCTGGCGTAAATTTTTATAGCATTGTAGTCATGCAGGAAAACAGTATCTATATCGGAATTATTGCCGGAATATTAACCTCCGTTTCATTATTGCCCCAGCTGATCAAAATCATCCGCGAAAAAAAAGCGGAAGCTATCTCCTACATGATGCTCATCGTGCTGATGCTGGGGATTTCAGGATGGATCTATTATGGCTACCTAAAGTCAGACCTTCCGATCATTGTTACCAACAGTTTTTCCTTACTGGTAAACATCCTGATCATCATTTTCACCATAAAGTATAAGAACCATCCCGGAAAATAAAGCAACTGGCGGTCTATATTAAAATTGTATTACATTCTTACGGCTGCCGGGTCTTTATCGCTATATACAATAACTTTAAGCAAGCTGCCGCAATCAGTTGGGCGACTGATCAGAATCATATTCCTGTTGTTCGGCAGCGTTTATATTTGACAGTAGACTGTACACTGTTGGGCAGTCTGGCGATAAACTTTAAAAAAATCATCAGCATGAAAGTTTTCCTGGCGGTATTTGATGGATTCAGGATGGCCAAAAGCACACTGGAATATTCCCTGCAACTGGCCAGGTCGGCCAATGCGCATTTAACCGGGCTGTTCCTGGATGAATTCATCTATAAAAGTTATAATGAACAGAAAGTTCTCAGCAGCTATGACAATCCGGAACAGGTAATGAAAGAACTGGATGCAAAAGATAAATTAAAGCGTGATGAATCGGTCAAAAAATTTCAGCGCAGCGCGGAAAAGGCCGGCATATCTTATTCGGTTACCCGAACCCGTGGCATTGCGCTTCAGGAATTGAAGCAGCAGAGTCTCTTTGCCGATATGATCATTATCAATAAAAATGAAACTTTTACCAAACAGAAGGAAAGCACCCCCACCCGATTCCTGAAAGAAACCATATCCGGAGTATCCTGCCCGATACTGGTAACACCTCAAAGCTTTCGGCCGGTAGATAAAACCATTTTATTATATGACGGCGGACCCACTTCCATACAGGCATTAAAAATGTACAGCTATATTTTTGACACGGATCCCTTTCCTGCGGAAGTACTTACCATAAAAGAATCCCTGCTGTCATCCGCCCATCTGCCAAACAATAAAGACATGCGGAAATACATAAAGATTCGGTTTCCCGGTGCGGGAGTTACGGTTGAAAAAGGCAACCCGGAAGAAATCATTCCCGGCTATTTACGCAACCATCAGGAAAATGAACTGGTCGTTCTGGGTGCTTATCGAAGAAGTGAACTGTCGCGCTGGTTCAGAACAAGTATGGCGGATATATTGATGAAAGAGCTGAATACACCGTTATTTATAGCCCATAACATTTAAATTTAACGTGCGTTAAACAGGCAACAATACTGATCAGTAAACTTTTTTGAAGTATGAAACAGATTCTTGTTCCGGTTGATTTTTCTTTTTATGCCACCAAAGCCGTGGATGCTGCCGTTTACTATGCCAAAGCATCAGGTGCCTCCCTGACCCTGCTTTATATCTGGGATGGCGGAAGTTCAGACCCTGGTGATTACCTGGCAATTGGCAATACGGTTAAGGATGAAACCTATGATGATGCTGAAGGAAAATTGCGTGCTCTTGCCGTTAGTATCGAAGAAACCGAAAAAATCGTGGTTCAGCAGCTAATCAAAACAGGTGCTGTTGAACAGCTCATTACCGATACGGCAGCTGCAATACATGCCGACCTGATTGTTATGGGCACGGTAGGCGCATCGGGCATAAAAGAAAAACTATGGGGAAGCAAAACAGCTTCGGTATTGTCGCGCTCGCTGATACCGGTTTTGGTAATACCCTGGGATTATACCGTTACCAGTCCCAAACATTTCATGCTGGCTGTGAATCATTTTGATACCGGAAAAGAGGCCAGAGAAAAATTTTTCCATATCGCATCTATATTCACGGCACCTGTCGATGTAGTTGTTTTTTCAGATGAAGATGATGCCGATGCCATACTGTACATGGAAAATGAACGGAATATCACCAGCTTTGCAGAACAAATGCGTAAACAATATCCCGGGTTAACGATCAATGCCCGGCATCTCAGCGGTAAAACCTTTGAGGATACGCTTCAGGCTTATATCCGCGATGAGGGCGTGGATGTACTGGCGATGATCACGCACCACCGCAATTTCTGGGATAGAATTTTTAATTCTGCAATAACCCGTAAAATGTCTTTTCATACCACAGTGCCTTTACTGGCGCTGCCGGTAGCGGACAATCCCTGATCCATCCAAACAAATTCGCATGAAAAAAATACTTGTTCCAACTGATTTCTCGCTTACTGCGGAACGGGCCCTGCGCTTCGCCTGCAAGCTTGCCCTGCAAACCAATGCATCGATACTCCTTTTCCATTCCTATACACCAATGGAAAACGCGTTTATCGAAACCGGAGCGGCGAGGGATGAATTGAATAAACAAACCCAGTCAGACTTACTGAAACGCCTGCACCGGCTGGCTGAGAAAGTTACCGAACAATTTCCGGCATCGGTTACGCCGTTGCTGGGCGAATCGCCCGTGATCGATACGATTCTTAGCACCGCCTATGACAATGCTGCCGACCTTATTATCATGGGCACACAGGGTGCAAGCGGATTGAAAAAAATCCTTATCGGAACTGTTGCCGGTCGAATTATTGAAAGAACAAAAATTCCTGTGATCTTTATTCCGGAAAAATATGAACTGGCTGAGCTGCATGATATCGTTTTCACCACCATTAACCTGAATGAAGACCATTACTATATTGAACAGGCTGTTGATTTTGCCCGAAACTTCAATGCTTCCCTGAAGCTGGTTCATCTGCATACCGATATATATAACCTGGAAGAAACAGAAAAGAAAGAGGCCGCTTTTATGGATTTCAAACAACGAATCATGCAATCCATGGATTATGAGAAACTCCAGTTCCGGATGATTCGTATGGCTTCAGCGGCAGAAGGAATGGAAGAACTGCATAAAAAAGTTCCCTATGACATGCTGGTAATGGTCAGAAGGAAACGCAGTTTCCTGGAAAAGCTGTTTCTTGAAAGTTTTACCCGCAACATGGCCTATACCACTACCCTTCCGCTGCTGATTCTCCCTGAACGTACAGCATAATTAAAAATCACCGCTTATGAATCCGTTTATATTATCATTCAACGAACTTGGACTTGAACAACTTGCCGAAGCAGGAGGAAAGAATTCTTCGCTCGGTGAAATGGTTAATAAACTTTCGGGCATAGGCGTTGATGTTCCGGATGGATTTGCCGTTACGGTTTCAGCCTACCATTATTTTTTGGAAGAAAATAAACTCCGGGAAAAACTCCATACACTGCTTTCCGCGATTGATCCGGTTTCATTGCACAATCTTCCCGACATAGCCGCTCAATGCCGCCAACTGGTTCGGGAGGCACAAATGCCCTCTAGATTAAGGGAGGAAATAATCAGCGCCTATCAGCAGCTTTCAGCAGGTGAAACCGAATGCCCGGTGGCTGTGCGCAGCAGCGCGACCGCAGAAGATCTTCCCTCCGCAAGTTTTGCCGGTCAGCACGATTCTTTTCTGAACATCCGCGGCGACAACGCGGTAATTAAGGCTGTGCATAACTGTTATGTGTCGCTGTTCAACAACAGGGCGGTTAAATACCGTATCGATAATCACTTCGAACATATGGAAGTTGGTCTTTCAGCAGGCGTACAGCGTATGGTTCGGGCCGATACCGGAGCAGCGGGCGTTATATTTACCATTGATCCGGAAACAGGTTTTAAGGATTCCATTTATATTACCGGCGCCTGGGGCCTGGGCGAAAATGTTGTTCAGGGAGCAGTGAACCCCGATGAATTCTGGGTTTTCAAGCCCACGCTGCATTTGGGAAAGCAGGCAATTATCAGCCGTAAAAAAGGCGAAAAAGAACATACCATGGTGTATAATCCGGATCCGGAAGCCGATACTCCAGTAAAATCTATAGAAACCCCACCCGCCCTTCGATCACAGTGGATACTAAGCGATGAGGAAGTATTGCGGCTGGCAGGCTGGTGCGCGGCCATTGAATCGCACTACAAAATGCCGATGGATATTGAGTGGGCAAAGGACGGTGAAAATCACCGCATCTATATACTGCAGGCAAGGCCCGAAACAGTGCATTCACAAAAGGAAAAAGGAAAAATATACAACTACCGCCTTAAGCAGGAAGGAAAAGTAATCTGCAAAGGAAAGGCTGTAGGTAAAAAAGTTATCAGCGGCCGGGCCTGCATCATTCATTCGTTGAGCGAAGCCGGAAAACTCCAGCAGGGTGATATCCTGATAGCGGATATCACGAATCCCGACTGGAATTCACTTTTGCGTAAGGCGGTAAGTATCGTCACCAATAAGGGCGGAAGAACCAGTCATGCGTCTATTGTTGCCCGTGAGTTAGGTATTGCCGCTGTTGTGGGTACCGGAAACGCTACCCAGCTCATCACGGATGGACAAATGATCACTGTAGCCAATACAGAAGGCGATGAAGGAATTGTTTATGAAGGCGAAGTGCCGTTTGAACTATCGACAATCGATTTGTCGGCCTTACCATCGGTGCAAACCAAACCGATGTTTATTCTGGCGGATCCGGACAAAGCCTTTGAACTCGCGCATTATCCGGTTCGGGGCGTAGGCCTGTTAAGAATGGAATTCATCATCAACAATACCATTCTCATACACCCCATGGCATTGGTAAATTATGATACGCTGGAGGACGGGCCCGCCAAAAAAACTATCCAACAGATGACAGCGGGTTATCCATCAAAAAAAGAATATTTTATCAGCCATCTGGCGGAAGCGATCGCCAGGGTGGCTGCCGCGTTCTATCCCAATGATGTAATTCTGCGGATGAGCGATTTCAAATCGAATGAATATTCTTCACTGATCGGCGGTAAATATTTCGAGCCGGAAGAGGAAAATCCGATGATTGGTTTTCGGGGTGCATCGAGATATTATGATCCCCGGTATGCGCCTGGCTTCGGACTGGAATGTATTGCCGTAAAACGGGTAAGGGAAGCTATGGGTTTGACCAATGTAAAAATTATGATACCCTTCTGCCGAACATTGCAGGAAGCCCGCAGGGTTTATGAAACCATGGCGGAATATGGATTGAAACGGGGCGAAAATAACCTCGAAGTATATGTGATGATTGAAATTCCCGGCAATGTTATCCTTGCCGATAAGTTTGCTGAACTGTTTGATGGATTTTCTATAGGGTCCAATGACCTTACCCAGCTTACGCTTGGGCTCGACCGAGATTCGGATATCGTGAGTCATTTGTTTGATGAAAACAATGAAGCGGTAAAAGTGATGATTGCACAGGCCATCAAAGCGGCCCAAACTGCCGGTATAAAGATCGGATTATGCGGACAGGCTCCAAGCGATTTTCCAGAATTTTCGCAATTCCTGGTTGAACAGGGCATCGATTCCATATCGTTTACTCCGGATGCACTGATCAATGGAATAAAGAATATAGCCGCAGCGGAAAAGCGGTTGAACCCTGTGGTTTAGCGTTCGCCACAGCTATCCCGGTTCATTTGTTTCGATTTGGGTAATTTTACAGTCATCAAACTATAAATTTTTTTCACCACATACGATCATGATGCAATACGATGAATTTTATACAGAGCTTGGTAAAATATTTTATTTAGTAGCAGCGGCCGATGGAAAAGTCGATCCGGCTGAAAAAGAAAAGCTGACGCAACTGATCCGATCAAGCTGGTCATCACTGGAGAACTCTACTGACCTCTATGGAACGGATAAAGCCCATTATATCGATTTTGCTTTTGATTATGCAGAATCTGAAGAAGGAACCGAAGGATTTTTAGAAGAATTTGAGTTGTTTTACAAGCAGAACAGGGAAGATTTCACTGCTGATATTAAAAAGAATATCAAGCAAACCTGTAAGGCTATCGCTGAAGCGTATCATGGGAAGAACGCGAACGAAAAAGAGATTCTTGATAAGATAAATGGCATCTTAAAATAATTAAATGAGTTCCCGCAGCCTGCGCGCATTGAATCTGCGCCAGTTTGCGGGAAGCTCTCCCCTATCAACAGCTACTATTTAAAAAATAGTCTAACTTTGCCCTGAATGAAGAAATTCATCGCTGGCATATTAATTCTTCTTTACAGTTGCACCGCTTCCGGTGCCACCGTGCATTTCCATTATTGCATGGAACGGTTTGCCAGTTGGAGTGTTTCCCTGGGTGCTGCCGATGATGGTCCCTGCGGGTACTGCGGCATGGACGATAAGCAGGATAATGGCTGCTGCAAGGATGTCAGCAAAAAGATTTCAATTGATAAAGAGCAGAAAAAGCCCGCCTATTCTGTTTTCACTGTACTCAATAGCCTGCATCCGATCCCGGAATATGCCTTCAGCTCAGCAACAACATTACCGCTTACCCTAACCGAACGGTATCCGGTTTCAAATGCACCTCCGGGTTCAGCACCACTTCCATTATTTGTACAATTTCGCAATTTCCGCATCTGATATTTCTCCTGAGCCATCAACCCTGATGTGACTTGTCCGGCGCCTTCTTATGCCGGCCTTCCAACATCTTATTATTCTTATCCATTTATTGCCGCTTTATGGTGCATAACCTGATCGACTGGTCTTTAAAGAACCGGTATCTGGTGCTGTTAATCAGCACTGCCCTCTTTATCTGGGGCATATTTTCCGTTCGTGAAAACCCTGTTGATGCGATTCCCGATCTATCAGAGAACCAGGTAATAGTTTTTACGGAATGGATGGGTCGCGGTCCGCAATTGATCGAAGACCAGGTGACCTATCCGCTGGTCACCAATCTGCAGGGACTGCCGGGTATAAAGTATGTCCGCGCGAGTTCTATGTTCGGGATGAGTTTTATCTACCTCATTTTTGAAGATGATATAGATACCTACTGGGCACGCCAGCGGGTGCTGGAACGCCTCAGCACCGTGAATTCCACCCTTCCCGATGGAGTGACCCCTACCCTTGGCCCTGATGGATCCGGTGTGGGGGATATACTCTGGTACACGCTTGATGCGCCTAAGATCGATCTTGGTGAACAGCGGGCGATCCAGGACTGGTATGTGAAATTCGCGTTGCAAAATGTTCCGGGGGTCAGTGAAATCGCCTCCTTTGGCGGGTTCAGCAAGCAATACGAAATCCGGCTCGATCAATCCAAATTATCGTACTATAAGGTATCCGTCAGTGAAGTGATCAACGCGATCCGGTCGAATAACAATGAAAGCGGGGGCAGAAAATTTGAGCTCAGCGATATCGGGTACATTATCAAAACGTCCGGATACCTGGAGTCGATGGACCAGATTGGCGACATACCCGTAAGAACGCGGCAGGGCGTTGCCTTAAGCATATCCGACCTGGCTTCCGTTCAGGCTACCGGCGAAAGCCGCCTTGGTATTTTTGATCAGGACGGCCAGGGAGAACGTGTTGGCGGAATTGTGGTGATGCGGTATAATGAAAATGCCGCTGCGGTTATTGACCGGGTAAAGAAAAAAATGACCGAAATATCCGGCGGTCTGCCGGATGGTGTAAAATTCGATATCATTTATGACCGGGGTGAACTCATCCGCGAATCGATTAGTTCGATCAAGCGCACCCTGATCGAAGAAATGATCGTTGTTTCTATTATCGTAATGATCTTCCTTTTTCACTGGCGCAGCGCCCTGAGTATCATCATTCAGATTCCTATCACCATCGCCACCAGTTTTATACTGTTGAATGCTTTTGACATCAGTTCGAACATCATGTCGCTTACCGGCATCGCTCTGGCCATTGGAGTAATTGTCGACAATGGCATCATCATGAGTGAGAATGCGTACAAGCATTTAGCAGAACGGTATGAAACATGGGAAAAACAACATCCAAACCACGCGTCATGAAATCAATCAAATCTATATTCCGGCGTAAACCCTCGTGGATCAGTGATACCGAAAGAATTGACGTGATCGCTAAATCCAGCAAGCAGGTTTCCCGTGGGGTATTTTTTGCCACCGTCATTATCATAACCTCCTTTTTGCCGGTTTTCATGCTCACCGGTCAGGAAGGAAAACTCTTTCACCCACTGGCGTATACGAAGACCTTCATCATGATCGTCGACGCGCTGCTGGTGCTAACCCTGGCGCCTGTGCTGATTTCCTTTTTCATGAAAGGAAAATTCAAATCCGATCAGAAGAACCCGGTTAACCGCGGACTGGAAAGAATGTATGAACCGGTGATAAGAACTGTGCTGAAATGGCGCAAAACAACCCTGGCGATTAATATACTGGCCTTACTGATTTCCATTCCACTATTGCGAAGCCTGGGCACTGAGTTCATGCCGGCACTGGATGAACAAAGCATTCTGTTCATGCCAATAACATTACCGGATATTTCGAATGCGGAAGCAAAACGAATACTGCAGGTTCAGGACCGTATTATCAAATCCGTTCCGGAAGTGGACAAAGTGCTGGGTAAAGCCGGAAGGGCATCCACCGCAACCGACAATTCCCCCATGAGTATGATTGAAACCATTATCATGCTCAAACCTAAATCGGAGTGGCGGAAAGGTTTTTCTAAAAAGGATATCATCGCTGAGCTCGATCAGAAACTTCAAATCCCGGGTGTGGTCAATGGCTGGACTCAACCAATTATCAACCGGATCAATATGCTGGCAACGGGTATTCGTACCGATGTGGGTATAAAAGTGTTTGGCCAGAACCTGGATTCGATAGAGGCAATCTCCGGAAGAATAAAAACCATACTGGAAGGAACCGAAGGCATCACTGACCTGTATGTAGAACCGATAACCGGGGGCAAGTACCTGTCGATCGATATTCGCCGTTCAGAACTGAGCCGGTACGGACTTAGCGTTGACGATATCAATCAACTCGTAGAAACGGCTCTTGGCGGGTCGGCCGTATCGCAGGCCATTGAAGGCAGAAGGCGGTTTCCCATCAACGTTAGGATGGCCGAGGAATACCGGCACAGCATTGAGGACATAAAACGAATTCCGGTGATTTCTGATGAATATGGTGAAATACCCTTGGGTAATGTAGCGGATGTGCGTTTTGAAGACGGTCCGCCGATGATCAATTCAGAGAATGCCATTTTACGCGGTGCGGTTATGTTCAATGTTCGCGACCGCGACCTCGGAAGTACCGTAGAAGATGCCATTGATAAAGTGAATGCCGCACGCGGCATTTTGCCGGAGGGGTATTTTGTGGAATCGAGCGGGCAATATGAAAACCTGATCCGCGGAAAGCAAACCCTGATGTTGATCGCTCCCGTTGTGCTGCTGATTATTTTTCTTTCCCTGTACTTCGCTTTTAAATCGGTGCGTGAAGCCTTCCTCAGCCTGATAACTGTTCCATTCGCGTTAATTGGCGGAGCTTATATCATCTATTTCTGGGGCGTCAACCTTTCCGTAGCGGTGGCGGTGGGCTTTATAGCCCTTTTCGGTATCGCTGTAGAGACCGGCATTGTAATGGTGATTTACCTTAATGATGCCATGCAGCAGTTGGTAAAAAAGAAGGGCAATTCAGCTGCAACGATAAGCCCTGAAGAGCTTCGGGAATATGTAATACACGGAGCTGCGAAACGCTTAAGGCCGAAACTGATGACGGTTTGCGTTTCCCTCTTCGGCCTGGTGCCGGTATTATGGTCAACCGGTGTTGGAAGTGATATTATGCAACCGATCGTGCTGCCCATGATCGGTGGCGTACTCACCTCCTCCACGCATATTTTGCTGGTAACGCCGCTGATCTTTTTGATGACCAAAGAATATGAATTACGGAAAAACGGTAAAATTCAACTTCATGAAACGACTCATTAATACCACGCTTCTGCTGGTAATTTTATTCCCTGCAGGAGTTGTAGCCCAGGATATTCCGGTCTTTAGTCTGGATACCGTACTTAACCGGATCGCTGCCCATAACCTGTTGTTGCAGTCCTTTGCCTATAAGGCGGATAGCTACCGCGAGGCTGCGGCAGGGGCTAATGCCTGGATGGCGCCGATGATTGGAGCGGGAACATTTATGACCCCTTATCCGGGACAAAAAGTAATGGATAACGATAAAGGACAACTGATGCTTCAGCTGGAGCAGTCTATTCCGAACAGGGCTAAACAAAAAGCGAAAGAAGCGTGGCTTATCTCCCGTAGCCAGGCTGAACTGGCGGGCAGGGATGTCACCTGGAATGATTTCAGGGCTACGGC
>JAEYRC010000224.1 GCA_023409675.1 Bacteroidota bacterium | reverse complement strand
GATCCGGACAGGACATACTTCCGAACAGATGCCACACAATGAAGATGCATAGCTTAGGAGATTCCAGATTTTCATACCCCGGAGATGCGGGGTGATGACCGCGCCAATAGGGCCGCTGTAAGTGGTTTCATATGCATGTCCACCGATATTTTTATAGACAGGGCAGGCATTCAGACAGGCACCACATCGAATGCAATACAGGCTTTCCCGCGCTTTTTCATTGGCCAGGATATTGGTGCGCCCGTTATCGAGCAGTATCACATACATCTCATCAGGCCCATCTTCATCACTTTCCTTTTTCGGACCGGTGATAATGCTGTTATTCACGGTTAGTTGCTGCCCGGTTCCGAAGGTGGAACGCAGCGGCCAGAATAAACCGAGGTCATTCATTGAGGGGATCACTTTCTCAATGCCTGTTATAACAATATGCGTTTTAGGAAAGGATGCGCTAAGCCGGCCATTGCCCTCATTTTCCGTTATGGCAACGCCACCGATATCGGCAATGATAAAGTTAGCGCCGGTGATGCCGACCTCAGCTTCGGTATATTTATCCCGCAACTTCTCACGCGCAACTCGTGTCAGTTCACCCGGACTTAAATTTGGAGCCGTATGCAGCTTATTGTAAAACAACCTGGCAACATCTTCCTTACTCTTATGCATAGCCGGTGTAACAATATGATAGGGAGGCTCTTCGTCGAGTTGCTGTATATATTCACCCAGGTCGGTTTCAACACTCTCAATACCGTTTTTGCTCAGGTATTCATTCAGATGAATTTCCTCCGTCACCATACTCTTGCTCTTCACCACCGTTTTGCAGGATTTTTCCCTGCAGATCTTTCCTATCGCATCAAGAGCCGACTGCGCATTTTCAGCCCAGATCACTGTGGCTCCCCGGGCAGTTATCGCCGATTCAAATGCTTCCAGATGCTGATCAAGGGTTTCAAGTGCCCGCCATTTCAGATTCTTGGCACGTTCCCGTGCCAGTTCCAAATGGGCAAACTGTGTTTTTCCTACCGGAACAACAGCATTGTATTTGCTGATATTGAAATTGACCTTTCGGCGGTGATCGAGATCAGCTGCCTTAACCGTACTCTTGGCCATAAATCCGGCCGCGTGCTCATTCTTCATTCCCGGCAATATTTTGCAGGTGGACTAAATAGTATTTTCTGTTAGCATTCGCTTACGGGCTATAGTATCGAGCGCTTCGTAAAAGTCTTCACCGAATTTGCGTACAAGGGGTTCTTTCAAAAATACGTATACGGGCACCTTCAGTTTCTTTCCATTCAGGCATGCCGGCCGGCAAAGTTTTTCACGGGGTTCGTAATTCATCCGGTCATAATCGCCATCTTTTCCGGCAGAAACAATCAATGGATATAAGTGACAGGAAATGGGCTTTTTGAAGGCTATCTTTCCGTCACGATATGCTTGTTCTATGCCGCATTTGATTATACCGAATTCATCCCGGAAACCATAGGCGCACATCTTCCCTTCAATGGTTGGCGTTACCCAACCGAAATCCCGATCATACTGATAACGGCCATAGCGACGGATATTCTGTATTCCTTCAGCAGTCAGGTAAGGCTCCACTATATCATAAACTTCATTCAACTGCTCCAGCTCTGCCGGTTCCAAAGGGGCGCCGGCATCGCCGTCTTCACAACATCCACCCTTGCATTTCATCAGGTCGCAGACAAACTGAGCAGAAACAACTTCATCACTCATCAACACGTTATCGATCGCTATCACTATAAATTATTTTGTACAAAGATAAACCATAGTGGCGGTTTATGGTTTTTCAGTTGATCTAAGCTTTTACAGGCCTCATTCTCCGGCCTGCCGCCACCGGAAACTGTTGATCATATGCCGCATATCGGCTTCCAGGAAATCATTTACAATTTTCAGCGAATCGGCATTCGGGGTGGCATCAAAATACAGCGCTCCCCGAATAAAGTGCTGCAGCGTATCGGTCAGAAAAAATTGTTTAGCGGTAGCCGCATTCCCCCCGACCCGGAAAAATATTCCCGACAGCCCGTTGGGGGTTGTCATCAGGGAATCATTGATCTGTGAAGCTTTAGCAGTATGCTTATACGTTAGTTTGAACGCGTCATCAACAAGCTTATCGTAATCATTCGTCTTCAGGCTTTTATAACTCAGGTATATCTTTCCGTTGAATTCGGGAAAATCGATGTTGATCCAATATGGATTTTCAGGTGCTTCATCAAAATACGTGGTATCCTTTACCACTCGCCCATAAACCGGATATTCGAATGAATACGGATATCCTGGCTGATCAAAAAGCCGGTATTCATGCGCGGGAAAGGGAATCTGAAAATATCCGCGGGGCTTGATGGAATAATCGCTGTTGCAGGCAACCAGGGTAAACAGTAACAATAAAAAGCCTGTGAAACGGATCATCGGTTAACTGGTTTTTTTTATGCTGACCTGCACCGTCTGAATACGGGTTTTCTCTACGGAAAGCATCAGAAATTCAAAATCACCGGCAATCACCACATCATTGGTCTCCGGAATTCTACCCGCCAGCTCGAGAATCAGGCCGGCCAGTGAATCACTGTCGCCTTTGACCGCATTGAACGTATCCACCGATATATCCATCTTTTTACAAACGTCATTGATCATGGTACGTCCCTCGAAAATGTAAGTTTCCTCATCGATTTTCTTCGCTCCATCTTCTTCGGTATCGTATTCATCTTCAATATCGCCCACCACTTCTTCAAGAATATCTTCCATGGTTACGATACCATTTGTTCCGCCAAATTCATCGACCACTACGGCAAAATGCACTCTTTTCTCCCTGAATTCCTCCAGTAGATCTTTGATGTATTTGTGTTCATGAACAAAAAAAGGAGGCCGCATCAGGGAATGCCAGTCGAAATCATCCGCTTCATTCAGGTAAAGCAGGATATCGCGGGTATGTATAATTCCGGTAATGTCGTCGAGATTATTTTTAAAAACCGGCAAACGTGAATAATGCATCTCATTCATTCTCTGCTTCAGTTCGGCAAAGCTGCTGTTGTAGTTGATGCCGCTAACATCAAGGCGGGTGCGCATCACCTGTTTTACGGTTATATCGCCAAACTTATAAATTCCAGCCAGTATTTTACGCTCACCTTCTTCCTGTACGGTTGACCGGATGGCCTGCTCGAGCTGTGCCTGGGTATATAAACGCGAAGCTTTTCCACCAAAAAACTGTTCAACATTTTCCGACATGCTGATCAGGGTGGCACCCACACGGCTGAACAGGTAATAAACTATTTCAACCAGGTAAGAAGCTTCGTAGGCAAAGCGTAAATTATTATGGGTAGCCCGAACACGCGGCAGGATTTCTCCAAAAAGAATAACCATCACACTGATGGCGACAATTTTTATCAACAATTCGGCCCACCAGTAATAGTCTTTAAAAATGATGATCTGATCGATCATTACATTGGAAACAATAATGATGGCAATATTCACCAGGGTGTTGGCAACCATCAGTGAAGCAAGCAGCACACGGGGTTCTTCCAGCAGGCTGGCTATTCGTTTCCAGCCCTTATCCTGCTTGGTTTTCAGCAGGTTTATATCGCGGTAATTCAATGAAAAAAAAGCCAGTTGCGCACCTGAAATGAAGAAAGAAATGATGAGCAGAACAACTACAACAAATGCAAGCAACAGTGTGGCCTGCGTGGTTGCTGCCAGTAAAACAGGTTTGAAAAAATAAAATATTAATGTGAACGCCGGATGGTTTTCCAAATTGATGTTTATTGATTAACAATGAACGCCTGTCGGGCATTCCTATTGCTGAAGATGTTCTTCACGTGTAAAATTATGGGAAGCGTTCAATATACTGAAGGCCAAAAGAAGAATTAATTGTTGTTCAGAAAGGCAGGTCATGGGAATGGTCGCCTATGGGCGGAATATCGTTTCCAAAACCCTCACCCGAATCATTATGCCCCGGGGTACCGGGAACATGACCGCTCTGATCTGTTCGCTTATCGAGCATGATCAGGTTGTCGCCCACGATTTCTGTCGCGAATTTTTTATGCCCATCCTTATCCTCCCAGCTGCGTGTACGCAGGCGGCCCTCAATATAAACCAGGCTGCCTTTGTGAAGGTATTTCTGGGCCAGTTCCGCCAGCCCGCGCCACAGCACTACCGTATGCCATTCTGTTTGAGAGATAAGCTTACCCGAACGATCTTTAAAGGTTTCTGTGGTAGCCAGCGGAAATTTTGCTACGCCAATATTCCCTTCGAGATGCTGAACATCAGGATCTTTACCCAGATTGCCGATCAGAATTACCCGGTTAACGCCTCGCATATGGTTACATTTACTAGTGATCAATCTTCCAGTTCCAGCCTCCCTTTAAAATTAATTTTTTTTACAGAATTAACCTTAAGTTTTTAAGGGGCGGAACCCGGGCCGAACCTGGTTGTAATTTATGGTCAGAACACTTTGGCGTGATGCAGCAAATAACTGTTTATCAGCCCCGGAAAGGCAAGCGCAGCCAATGATTCGCGGGCTATGGCCACATATCCGGGAATGTTAACAGCCTCGGTTTGCAGTGCTACAT
>JAEYRC010000204.1 GCA_023409675.1 Bacteroidota bacterium | reverse complement strand
ACCGTAACCTGGTCATTATGACGGGCTCCGCGATTATCGGTGATTTGTAAGTTGAATACATAGGTTCCTTCGGTCAGTCCACTAACGGAAGCCTTACTTGTCGTGGCATTGGTCAGGGTTAAGGATGAAGGTCCGGATACTTTTGTCCATAGATAACTTGCGATCGTTCCATCACTGTCTGCCGAACCGCTTCCATCGAGCACCGCGCTGTTTTTAGGAAGCCTGATCTCCAGATCTTTTCCTGCATTGGCTTTCGGCGCCACATTGAGGGCGGGAAGCACTTTTACCGTAACCTGGTCATCATGACGGGCACCGCGATTATCAGTGATTTGTAAGTTGAATACATAGGTTCCTTCGGTCAGTCCACTTACGGAAGCCTTACTTGTCGTGGCATTGGTCAGGGTTAAGGATGAAGGTCCGGAAACCTTTGTCCATAGGTAACTTGCGATCGTTCCATCACTGTCTGCCGACCCGCTGCCATCCAGCACCGCGCTGTTTTTAGGAAGCCTGATCTCCTGGTCTTTACCCGCGTTGGCTTTGGGCGCGATATTGAGTGCAGGTAACACTTTCACCGTTACCTGGTCTTCATGACTGGCCCCTCGATTATCCGTTATTTTCAGGTTGAATACATAGGTTCCTTCGGTTAGGCCACTTACAGAAGCTTTGCTGGAAGTAGCATTGGTCAGGGTAAGGGATGATGGTCCGGAAACTTTAGTCCACTGATAGCTTTCGATCGTTCCATCACTATCGACAGATCCGCTGCCATCGAGCACCGCGCTGTTTTTAGGAAGCCTGATCTCCAGGTCTTTCCCGGCATCAGCTTTCGGCGCTACATTTAGAGGAGCAGCTACCGTAATGCGAACCGTATCGCTTGCCCTGGCGTTCATGGCATCGATAACGGTTAACCGATAAGCATAATTTCCTTCCTGTAAACCGGTGACGGTAGTGGATAGCTGCGCAGGATCTGCTATTTTGGGTGTTCCGGGGCCTGCGATTTTTTCCCATTGAACTTCCTGTATAGTTCCATCCGGATCATAAGAATTGCTCCCATCCAGTATTGCTGAGTTGACGGGTAATTGAATGACCAGGTCATTTCCGGCATCGGCAATTGGATCTCTATTGATCTTTTCTTCCGGTTTTACCGTAATAATAATGGTATCGCGGGAGATCCCATTTCTGTTGTCCCGTACTTTCAGCTCAAGCACATATTGACCTGCCTGTAAATGCCGCAGGGGAGTAGAGGCTTCATCAGGCCAGGCTATCTGGAAATTACCCTCATAGGAGATCATTGACCAGGTATATTCCTCAATGATTCCATCTGTATCATAGGATTTCTGTCCATTCAGACGGATATTATCAAGGGGTAAGTATATGGTTCGGTCATCTCCGGCCACGGCCACCGGAATTTTATTCGGAGGAAGTATCACGGTAATGCTTACCTGCGCGGTCGCTTTGGCACCCTTGTCATCGGTTACCGTCACTTCGAAACTATATTTTCCTTCAGCTAATCCACTGACGGTGGTTTTAACGGCGTCGGGCGTTTGAATGGTCGCTGCCCCGCCGCTGATCTTTTTCCAGGTGTAGCTGCTCATCGATCCGTCTTCATCGGCAGAGGCAGAAGCATCAAGTTCTACCTGATTTACCGGCAGCGTAATAGTTAGGGGGTCGCCGGCATAGGCAACCGGAGCAACATTCGGATTGGCATTCACGGTAATGCTCACCTGCGCGGTCGCTTTGGCGCCCTTGTCATCGGTAACCGTCACTTCTAAACTATATTTTCCTTCGTCTAATCCGCTGACGGTGGTTTTAACTGCGTCGGGCGTCTGAATGGTCGCGGCTGGTCCGCTGATCTTTTTCCAGACGTAGCTGCTGATCAATCCATCTTCATCGGCAGAGGCAGAAGCATCAAGTTCTACCTGATTTACCGGCATAATTATCGTTTGTGGGTTGCCCGCATGAGCTACAGGAGCCACATTCGGTTTGGCATTCACGGTAATGCTCACCTGGGCGGTCGCTTTGGCGCCCTTGTCGTCGGTAACCGTCACTTCAAAACTATATTTTCCTTCGGCTAATCCACTAACAGTGGTTTTTACTGCGTCGGGCGTCTGAATGGGCGCTGCCCCACCGCTGATCTTTTTCCAGGCGTAGCTGCTGATCGATCCATCTTCATCAGCAGAAGCTGAAGCATCGAGTTCTACATGATTTACCGGCAGAGTTATAGTTTGCGGGTTGCCGGCATGGGCAAGCGGAGCGACATTCGGTTTGGCGTTCACCGTGATGCTCACCTGGGCGGTCGCTTTGGCGCCCTTGTCGTCGGTAACCGTCACTTCAAAACTATATTTCCCTTCGGCTAATCCACTGACCGTAGTTTTAACTGCTTCGGGCGTTTGTATTGTCGCGGCTGGTCCGCTGACCTTTTTCCAGGTGTAGCTGCTGATCGACCCGTCTTCATCAGCAGAGGCACTAGCATCGAGTACAACCTGGTTAGCAGGCAGGGTAATGGTTTGCGGGTTGCCGGCATGGGCAACCGGAGCTTTATTGGGAATCGGTATTGCGGCTGATTTAACGGTGATGGTCAGGGTATCTTTATGCCAGGCTGCTCTGTCGTCCAGAACCTGTAACTCAAATTGATAGTTGCCCTCGGCAGTAAAGCCATTGACCGTCGTTTTTGCGTTTGCCGGGTCGGTGATTTTTGGTGCAGCGCTGCCGTTCAACAATTTCCAGGTGTAGCGCAGAATCTTTCCGTCAGGATCTTTGGAGGCAGAGGCATCCAGGGATAGTGTTGTATTTATTGTTAGTTCGCGGTCTTTTCCCGCATTGGCTACCGGCAATTTGTTTACGGGAAAGCTTTTGTTTTGGCCCAGAAACCATTCGAATACATTGGGGTTTTGCCTTTTGTAGGTGGTATCATAGGCCATATCCCAGATATTGTGTTTTCCATCGGGATAGATGGTTTTGATGGGCTGCACTACAGGATTCAGTTGCATCAGTTTATTAATGGCATTGTGGGTGCAACTGACACCGACAACATTATCATTGGAAGCATGAAAGGCCCAGACCGGAAGTTTTGCACTGGTAATCGGAGCGCCATTATTCATGGTGCAGGTTCCGCAAACAGGAGCGATTGCCGCCAGTTCACCGGCATTTTTCAGGTTGCTGCTGGCAAAGGTCCATACGCCTCCGCCACCCAGACTTAGGCCTGTCAGCATAATGCGGTTCGGATCTATACTGAGGTTATTTTTCGCATAACTGATCATCTCCTCCACATAAAATGATTGCCATGAACCATAAGCGGTGGAGAGCTGGGGCATCAGCACCAGGAAGGTTTCCCATTTGCCATTCCAGTAAAAACGCATGGGATGCCCGCGGTCGATATATTTTGGAATGGCTATTTTCTTCACCTTCACCAACTCTGATGTGCCATTACCCCGCTCACCGATACCATGCAGAAAAATGATAAGGGGATATTTTGTTTTTGTCGAGTAGTCGGCCGGAGTATATTGATAAAATCCAATTTTTGTTCCGTTGGTGGCAGTAAGGTTTTTGGCCGTGAGTTGCGCAAATGCCATGGTAGTGAATGTCAGGAATACGGCCAGGCACAACATGAACTTCCTAAGGGAATAGGAGCAGGCTTTCATAAGGTGGATTTAGGATTATCGGATTGAGCGACCCTCTGAAGCAGGATTGCTCCTGTTTCCGGTCAGGCTATAGTAACGGAAAAAATAGGTTCATCCGTACATTTCCTCCGAAGAAAATTTACAAACCGCAGATTATGAGATCAGTAGATGTGAAATGATTGCAGTTCCCTGCACTGTTTTCCGCAGGTTTCGCTGATTTTTAGCAGATGAGCCCAGATCAAACAGCGTATAAATTTCCCTGTAAGCAGCAGTTTACCTTTCGTTCTTATATGATTTGGGGGTATGCAGAAATTCTTTTCGGGTGGGTTTGAGCTTAAATAATGCCCGGAGGTACATCAGAAAGAGGGGAGTAAGTGCCAGGAAAGCTTTAAGTGTTTTAGCTGTAAAATAGCGGGAGGGGAGAGCGATCAGCAGCGCGATACAATATGCGGTGAATAATACAGCAAACCAGGGGAGCGGTGGATAGACCCAATTTACATCGCTCATCCATTTGCCCGCGGCATAAACAATGAGCATGAGGGGAAATATTCCGAGGAGCAGGATGCGGGGAGGGAGGAAGAGGCCGAAAAATTTATTCCAGAAATCAATACTGCGCAGGGTTGCAGGGGTTTTCAGAAAAAGCTTAATGGTAGAAAGCTGCGATTCCATCCAACGGGTGCGTTGCCGCTGGAAAACCTGCAGATCGCTCACCTTTTCATCGAGTACCATGGCATCCTCGATAAATTCGATCGCAATGCCTTTCCGTACAAAGCCCAGATCCACTTCTCTGTCGCAGGCCGGGTTATCGAGAATATGCGGGTTATTGTAGATAGCTTTAAGCTGTTGAAAATCGAATGCCATTCCCGATCCGATCGTATGCGACGATAATCCCAGGGCCCGGTGTCCTTTCCGGAAAATATGATTATTGATGGCTTCGCTTATCCCATCCAGCAGGGCGATTGAATTTTGTTCATTCTTGGCTTTCCGGTGCAATTGAACAGCCTGAAAACCGGCCTGGAAAGCGGAATTCACCTGCTCAAGCGCACCCGCAGCCATTATATTATCCGCATCCAGAATCAGTGCAATATCATATTGACCATCCGGGATGCTATTGAGGAGGGCATTCAGGGAGCGTGCTTTTGTACTGTTCCTGAACTGTACCGTGTGAACTACCGCTCCGGTTGTCCGCAGCCTGTCGACAGTTTCCGGAAACAATTGATCGGCTGCTACAAAAACCCTGAAATGCGCGGGCGGGTAAGGATGCTGCACCGCGGCTTTCACGGTATCATAAATAATTTCATTTTCCCGGTAGGCGGGAATCAGTATGGCGATATTTTTCCTTGGCGAAGCAGGAGGATAGGTTGCGGAGCGGTATAATTTTCCGGCTATGGAGAAAATTAAAAAATACAGCACTGCGAGGCTGCAGTACACAAATAATAAACCCGTGATAATGTGTAGGATGGTGAGCATGCGCAATAAATCCTTATATGACAGAGCTGGCGGTGTGCCTGAAATTCCAGACAAGGCCTTTCAGGAAATTTCTGGCAGCGCTCAACTCTCCTTTGGCAAGATACTGTATTATCGCTGCCGGCAGGGCAATGGTAAGAAAGTAAAGCCAGAAGAGGGATAGATTGATTCTATCAGCATTGCGCCGCATGTACAGAATTCGGTTACGGGTATGATAATAGACTTTCATCGGGTTCGTTTTTCCGACAGAAATTGAATCCTTATGCAGTATATATGCTGATCCTTCGTACCAGAGCTTAAAACCTGCTTTTTTGATCCTTGCGCTCCAATCCCATTCTTCATAATAAAGGAAGAAGCGCTCCGGAAACCTCCCCGCGATAGTACAAACGCTGCGGGGAACCAACATGGCGCAGCCATGTACAGCGGCAGTTTCTCTTCCGCTGTCGTACTGCCCCTGGTCCACTTCACCAAAGCCTATAGAGCTTGTTCGGCCGGTTATGGCATGCATGGGATTGAACCCGGCATACTGTATGATCGACGGATTGGAAAAGTACCGGATTTTCGGTGATACTGCACCGATAGACGGATTTTTCAATAAAACACCGATAAGGGTTGACAGCAGCGTAGGATTAAGCTCCGTATCATTATTCACTATAAAGAAATATTCTCCCCGTGCATGCTGCATGCCCCAGTTATTGCCTGCGGCGAAGCCGAGGTTCACGGGGCTGCAAAGGACCCGCGTATGGGGGTAATTGCCGGCAAGGATTTGAGGAGTGGGGTCTTCAGTGGAAGCCATATCACAAACCAGGATCTCGTAATCAGGATACTGAAGACTGCGAGAGGATTCCAGAAAGGCGCAGGTGACAGCCGTCTGATTGTAATTCAGGGTAATTATTGATATGGAGGGCAATTTTTCGGGGAAAGTCATCTGGCTATGGTGCAAAAAAAAGCAATTTCCTGGTGGAAATTGCTGTAAAAAAATATTGACTGCCGGTTAAACGTTCGTATGCTGAATCAGGGCAGAAGGTGTATTAGCCATGATCCACAAGTCATACAGGAAGTTATAGCGGTCGGCATAGTTAATATCCAGGTTGATGCGTTCTTCCGCGGACATTTCAAATTTCCCCCTGCGGGTGATCTGCCACAAACCAGTGATACCTGCCGGTGCCAGGAAGCGTTTCGACCATTCATTCGTGGTCAGGGATGCAGCTTCGTATAAGGGCAGGGGCCGGTTGCCTACCAGAGACATATCACCTTTCAATACATTAATGAGCTGAGGCAGTTCATCCAGGCTGGTATTGCGAAGAAAAGCGCCTACCCGGGTAACACGCGGATCATTGAATATTTTCAGGAACAAGGGCCCTTTGGCTGATGCATACTGATTGAGGTGAATCATTTCGGATAAACGTTCTTCCGCGCCCACCTCCATAGTCCTGAATTTGTAAAAGTTGAAAATCCGATAGCCTTTACCGGCTCTTTTGGAAATATAGAGAAAAGGTCCCTTGGATTCTATCCGCAGGGCCAGCATAATAAGCAGAAAAACGGGGCTCAGTAGCAGCAGAAGAAGCGACGACACCACGATGTCAAATGCTC
The DNA here is from genome assembly GCA_023409675.1 of Bacteroidota bacterium. Lineage (GTDB taxonomy): Bacteria > Bacteroidota > Bacteroidia > Chitinophagales > Chitinophagaceae > Flavitalea. The sequence continues at coordinate 1,603 of JAEYRC010000204.1, read as the reverse complement.
TTTTCATCGATCTGCTGATATAAGGAGCCATTGCTTTGAAAGGATTCAGTGAATCTTTTTCGGGATGAACCGATTGTTTTACCCTGATCCAGAAACTTGTTTTGGCCAGCAGGCTTTCGGAACTGACTGTTTTTAAGTTGACGATATCATCAACAACGTCGAGTTGGCGGTAGGGATTAATTTTTTCGGCCGGAGCATTAGCGGTATCAATAAGAACCGGTGTCCGGTGTGAAAAAAACTGTATCCGGAAATGACCGATAAAATCTGTCAGTGCTTCGGAACCAATGTTCGCATCGGCGATCAACAGGTCGGGGAAAGTTCCGGAACGGGTGATGATGCGGTTCATCATTGAGCGGGCATCTTCCAGGTTTTCTGCAGCAAATCCGCTGTCAAACGTTTTAACCAGGAAATCGACCGATTTACTTTTGGCGCCGATATAGAAAAACTGAAGTTTTTCCGTATGCGGAACCGCCGGCGTTTTGGTGAGTTGAAAGTGTTTATACTTTCGTCGGAGGGTGGTTGGTAAAGGTAAAGTTACAGAGTCCATAAAGTAACGGGTTTCGTTTTACAGTTGTTTCATCGTGCGGATTAATTAACCATGTTTGGGGTGTGCTGTAGGATGAATCCATCAACTTTAGGTGTATTGCAAATCATTTTAACCGTTTCCAGTAATTCTATCGGGTTGAAAGGTTTGGTAAAACAGCCCATCACCCCTAATTCAATGCCTTTTGCTTCTGCTTCTTCGGCATTGAGTGAAGTCAGCACCAGAACAGGGATCTGATTGTAGAGTTCACTGGTCACCAGTTGTTCAATAAGTTCCCAATCCTGCATATCACTTAACTGAGGGTCAGCAATAATCAGGTCAGGAATATTCTTTTTGGAAAGCCAGTGCATAGCAGAACAGCCATCCGGGGCAGTAACAACCTGGTAATCTTTACTGAGTACGGTTTGAAGTAAAAAGCGAATCGCCTTACTATTGTCAATTGCGAGTATTTTCTTTTTCATAAATTTTTCTTTCGCAATTTTTCAAGAGGAAACAAATCGGACGATGGCCTTTCGCTGATATTGGAGACTTGTTGTTATAAAATATTGTGCCTGAAATCCGGATTCTCAAAGAAAAACATGGATTCGCCAAAATAAATATGGCTTACAGGCAATTTCAACGGATTGTGGGTACTACGTGGCTAATAAATCGGAGTCTGTGAGGCTTTCAGAGGAATTTGATCGGAGGATAAATCGAATCAGGCAGTAAAATTAGCAACAAAATCCGATATTACAAGTTTCAGCAGATTAAATTTTCATACCATTTTCCGGGTATTTTTTACATCAGCCGGTATATTTCTGCGGACTGCGTGCGGCTTTCTCCCATAATACCGACTGGCCTCCCCTAATATATCGAATGAAGCCTGCAACAATACAATAGTTCATAAACACAAAATAAAAAGGGATATAAAAAAGCCTGTACTTTATTCCTTTGCCTGCATAAATCCAACCAATGAGTGCACATATATAAAATACTACTTGCCCGAGAAGCAGCAGGGTGTATGAGGTTTGTTCCGGTGAGGCCAATACGATCAGCACATTAACCGGCAACAGCAGAAAC
>JAEYRC010000196.1 GCA_023409675.1 Bacteroidota bacterium | reverse complement strand
CCAAAGCACTTCTCTAAGAACAGACGCCTGATCACGAACTATCGTTTTACCGCCAACATTTTTCCGTTGAGCAAGCTGAAGACCTGTTGATGAGCCTGGGACGAATAGTACATTGTAGCTAAAGGTTTCCGGGTTTGGAGGTGCTATATCCTCCGTATAAACGAGGTCATCATATCCATCTCCGTTGAAATCACCTACCAGTCCGGAAGACGTTAATTCAGAACTTAAGAACGCCTGGCCCGGGTTTGGTGAAAGTCCGGATGGTCCTCCAAAATACAGGTCGGATCCAGTGAATTTCGACACATAGATATCAGCATATCCATCACCATTAAAATCACCCGCGTTAATATTATAGAATAATAATGGTGCAGTTATGGTGTAATCAGCAACTGTATAATCATTATCCGCTGCTCCATAAAATACGGAAACGGGTAATGGATAATTGATCGCTAACGCAAAATCATCAAAGCCGTCACCATTCAAATCGCCTAATGGAAGAGGGAAATCCAATTCAAATATTTCGGTATCAAGTTCATAGGTGAAGTCAAAAGAAGGGGTAAGCGGCGGCCCGATTGCGGAACCCAGGAATACATAAATTCTGCCGGTAAGACTGGCGCTGAAAATATCTGAATAGCCATCGCCATTGATATCGCCAAGAGTTCCGAATAGCCAGCTCTTTCCGGGCAAATCTCCCAGCCAATCTGGCTGGTCTTTTAAACCAGTGGGGGATCCGAAATACAGGTTGCCTATCTGACCCATACTATTATCAGAACTATACATATAATCATCATAACCGTCGCCGTTTACATCTCCAATGGGTGTATGATAATAATTATTATAAACGTGACCAGGCTGAAGTTTCATGACCCAGTCGGGCTCCGGACCAAAAGGATGTTCAGTGGCTGACGTTTCATTATCAGCCGTTGAAGGTTTAACCGGTGTTCCGGCGACTTTTGAAAAATCACTTACGGGTGTGAATGATGAGGGTTGCGGAATTGTTTTTAGATGATTGTTGGTATTCTGCGCGCATAGGGTATAAAATCCGGATATAAATACCATGGCTGGTATAATGATGGTTTTTAATAATGCGCTTTTCATAAAAAACATTTAATGGAATGAATAAATGGTTGTATATCAATACATTTCCCGAACAGCCTTTCCCGCAGATGGCGCAGATAAACAGCCCGCAGATTACGCAGATTGTATTAATCTGCGCCCATCTGCTAAAATCCGCGCTATCTGCGGGAAAGGCTGTTCGGCTGTTACTGCATTTTCACCAGCTTCACTACCTCTCTTTCCTTACCGGAAATCACCTCCGCGATATAGGTTCCTGCCCGAAGTTTATGTCCAATTGTTAAGGTTTGATTCGACGATGCATTGTTCAGCACTTCCACCTGCCTTCCTGCCAGATCCATAATCCGGATCATCACCGGCTCATTGTAAATACTCACAACATTTAACTGGAAGGCATGGGATGAGGGATTGGGCGCTACGATCACTTTCAGTCCGCCACGCAGGATATCTTCCATTTCATCGGTCATAAAAGCTTCCGCGGGAATTACACCCGGCGTACAGGCGCCGATGGTATAGCCGGCACGGGTTATGCGCACATCGACCACCGCTTTGGTGAAGCACATCGTTTGCCCGTCTTTGCACACGGCTATTTTAGAATTGCTCTTAATTAAATTTGCTAACAATGGATTTTGTAAGATGGCCGGGTACTGACTCATGACCACATCGACGAGAGGCGAGGAGCATAGCGCATTTTCCACTTTGATAATTGCCGTATCAGAAGATTCACAGCCATGCACATTCGTCATCTTCACCCAATAGGGATACTCACCCGGAACGGATTCAGAGATGCGTGGATTTTTTTCCGTACTGCCTTTCGACCAGAGATAGGTGTAGGGACCGCCGCCACCAGCGGGTAGCGCTGCTAAGCGAAATGCGGTTTCTCCATAGCCGATGTAGAAGGTGTTAGGATCGCCTTTAGGGTGCGCGGAGTTGGGTTTGATGGTGACTGAAGTAAATGGTGTGGTAACTATATCAACCACCGTGGTAAAACTGATTTGTTTTTTTCCGATAAAAGTAACCTCCCAATGCGTTTTAGTTCTTCCGGCGGGTAAATATTGGTCGAAATTCTGCGCAAATCCGGAATAATTGACAGCGCCTTCCTGACGGATAGAAATAAAATCAATTTCACCCACTGAAGTTACAGGAGTTGATACATGGTGGTATTGAAGAGCAGGGTCTCTGCATAATCTTATTGAGTCTGTAAACGTAATGGCAGGCTTACGATAGTAATTTATATTAAGGTTCTCGCCATCGTAATAATACAGATCGGGTATCTGGTCACCATTAATATCACCGGCTGTTCGTATTTCAGGCCATGATTCAAATGCTTTATTGGGTTTATAAAAATCATCTGCATCATATGTAAACCAAATCTGATTGCCTACTGAATAATCATCCCATCCATCTTCATTCAAATCATGCAAAGAGCGGACAGGAACCGGGTCAAAATCTGAGATGGATTCATCCAGGACAAATTCCTCTTTTAACAGGACGGTATTCACCGAATCCAGTCCATTTTCACTTCCGCGTAGTAAACGAATGCTCATTGTATAGGATCCGAAATAGCGAGCATTATAATACTTTTCTGAAACGATCAAATCACTGAAGCCATCACCGTCAAAATCTCCTGATGTTATGTTGCGTAAATTTTCGGAATAGTTAAGATTCAACGTTGGTAATGAGATCCAGTGCGGATTGGTTTCTAAACCATTGGCTGAACCAAGATACACATACGCGAAGGTGGCAGAAGAATTAATATAAACATCATCATATCCATCACCATTGATGTCTCCTGCACTTCCGGCTTCAAAATCTGTGCCCACAAACTTGATTGGATCTTTTAATGATATCCAGTCTGGTGTTGATGAAAACCCATTTTTAGATCCATGGAGTATATAGCATCCATTGTTGTTGTACATCAGGAAAATCATATCATCGATTCCATCTCCATTTACATCGCCGGCCGGAAAGCCTTTATTATAGTCATCTGAATCAATATATGGTGTGGTATTCCAAAAATCTGTATTATTGCCTGCATGTAAAGAAATCGGATCGGCTCTCAACCCTGTTTCCGATCCCAGGTATAATAAATAATCTCCTAATGCCACATCATTAAAGCCATCTCCATTAACATCTCCGACACCACTTAATTCAGTAGCCAGCCTGGCCGGGAGATTATCTATTACCTGATCGGGTTCTGTATTGAATCCCGCTGGTGATCCGAAGTAAATAAATCCAGGCTGAGGAACATCATAGTCAACAAGAACGTGTATTGCCAGGTCGTCAAACCCATCTCCATTTATATCTCCGGGAAAAGTATAATCCCAGCTTAAGTAGGAGGATCCGATTCTATCGCCATTAAACATCCAGTCTGATGAAGTTTCGGGTTCACCCGAAATGTTTTTTTGAGAAAATAAATGCGACAGTTGTTTTTCAACGAGGCGATGTTCTGCCTTTATTCCTGTAACTACCTCAGTATTGAAGGAGGATTTCTCAACAGGTGTATTAACTGCTGCTGTTGATAGCTGGTTTCCTGTTTCAGACAGGTAATTTTGTTGCCGCTCATCCTGATGGCTCTGTAATAATACAGGGAATACGATAACCAGGCCTTTGATAAAGCTTGCCATTGTATTGCTGAACATAATATTAAACATGCCTGTTAGTTTTATGTGTGAAATTGATAATATTCATTACAACTAATCTTTAAGATGATAGTTTAACATCTGCTCCTCCCGAAATACATTTCCCGCAGATGGCGCAGATAAACAGCCAGCAGATTACGCAGATTGTATTAATCTGCGTTGATCTGCTCAAAATTAGCGGCATCTGCGGGAAAGGCTGTTAAAGTTGTTACTGCGTTTTAACCAGCTTCACCACCTCTCTTTCTTTCCCGGATATCACCTCGGCGATATAGGTTCCTGCCCGAAGTTTATGTCCCACGGTTATCGTTTGATTAGACGATGCATTATTCAACACCTCCACCTGCCTGCCGGCCAGATCCATAATGCGAATCATCACCGGTTCATTATAGATACTTACAACATTCAACTGGAATGCATGTGATGACGGATTAGGCGCTACGATTACTTTCAATCCACCACGCAGGATCTCTTCCATTTCATCGGTCATGAAGGCTTCCGCGGGAATTACACCCGGCGTACAGGCACCGATGGTATAGCCGGCACGGGTAATACGAATGTCCACCACCGCTTTGGTGAAGCACATCGTATGCCCGTCTTTGCACACGGCTATTTTAGAATTGCTCTTAATTAGATTCGCTAATAGCGGATTTTGTAAGATAGCCGGATACTGGCTCATGACAACATCGACGAGAGGTGAGGAGCATAGCGCATTTTCCA
>JAEYRC010000182.1 GCA_023409675.1 Bacteroidota bacterium | reverse complement strand
CCGCAACAAACCCCGAAACCAGAAATTTCAGTCCCGGGGCCGCAATGATCGTCCTGAACGCAATGAACGCAACGACCGAAATGACCGCAATGGTAATACCGGCTCGAAGTTCAATAAGAAACGCTTCAAATAAACCAGGGCTTTCCCTGTTTCTTACCCGTTATCTATGCTGTCGTCAGGAAAATGATGCTCAGTATAAACTGCATTCCTGCACATGTAGGAATATCAGCATAAGCCATGCACGGCACGCTGAGCTGTTGTATTTTTGATACATCCGCTGCCGAACTGCGGATACTTTTCTTTCAAACAATAAATAACCGTGCTTATGCATTTTGAAGTAACCGGAGGCCGGCCATTAAAAGGCGAAATCATACCACAGGGCGCGAAAAATGAAGCGCTGCAGGTGATCAGCGCTGTTCTGCTTACTGCTGAGCCGGTCACCATTTCCAATATTCCTGATATCACGGATGTTAACCTGCTGATAAGCCTGCTGCAGGATATGGGCGTTCGTGTTAGCCGCCCGCAGCGAGATACCTGTATTTTTCAGGCCGACAAGCCCGACCTGCAGTTTTTACAGTCCGCGGATTTTAGAGAGAAGAGCGGACATTTACGGGGTGCTGTAATGCTGGCGGGGCCGCTGCTGGCACGCTTCAACATGGCGGTAATACCCAAACCGGGAGGAGATAAGATCGGACGACGCCGGCTCGATACCCATATCATTGGCTTTGAAAAACTGGGCGCCAGTTTTCAACACAGCGCGGATGGTTTTTTCAGGCTGAATACAGCAGGATTGCGTGGTACCTATATGCTGCTTGATGAACCCTCCGTTACCGGTACGGCGAACCTGATCATGGCTGCCTGCTTAGCCAAAGGCACCACGACCATCTACAACGCGGCCTGCGAACCCTACATTCAGCAGCTCTGCAGCATGCTGAACAGCATGGGCGCCCAAATAGAAGGCATCGGCAGCAACTTGCTGAAAATTACCGGCGTAAGCGCGCTGCAGGGCACCCAACACCGCATATTACCCGATATGATCGAAATCGGCTCGTTTATTGGTATGGCCGCCATGACCCAGGGCGATATTCGCATCAAAGGCGCCGGAGTTGAACACCTGGGCATCATCCCGGAAAAATTCCGACAGCTGGGGATCACCATGCATATTCAAGGTGATGATATTCATATACCCGAGCAGGATATTTATGAGGTACAGTCTTACCTCGACGGCTCGGTATTAACCATTTCTGATCACCCCTGGCCCGGGTTCACGCCCGACCTGCTGAGCATTATCCTCGTAGTAGCCACCCAGGCAAGAGGTTCTGTGCTCATCCACCAGAAGATGTTTGAAAGCCGCCTGTTTTTTGTAGATAAACTGCTCGACATGGGCGCCCAAATTATTTTGTGTGATCCACACCGGGCGGCCGTGATTGGCCTGGGACGGAGAAACCGTCTGCGCGGGATAACCATGAGCAGCCCGGATATCCGCGCAGGGGTAGCCCTGTTGATGGCGGCATTGAGCGCGGAAGGAAAAAGTATTATCCAGAATATTGAGCAGATCGACCGGGGCTATCAGCATATTGATCAGCGCCTCATCAGCCTGGGAGCGGCCATACAACGGATTGGCTGATCATTTCCAAAAAATTTCCGCTTTATTTGCATGCAAATTCACCACATGAGCAGTGATCCGGTACCAGCACATTTTGCCGATATTATGGAAGGGAAACCAATCATTATCATAACAGCTCCTTCAGGCGCCGGCAAAACCTCCATCACCCGGCACCTGCTCAAGCGTTTTCCAAAGCTGGTTTTTTCGATTTCCGCAGCCACCCGTTCACCAAGAGGTACAGAAAAAGACGGGGTGGATTATTATTTTATGAGCGCCGATGAGTTCCGGCAAAAGATTCATGAAGACGGATTTGTAGAGTGGGAAATGGTATATGAAGGGAAATATTATGGTACCCTGAAACAGGAACTGCTGAATATCTGGGCGCGAAACCAAATTCCTGTTTTGGATATTGATGTTAAAGGCGCGATTCATGTGCAGCAGCAAAATGTTTCCGGCACCCTGTCGCTGTTTATTGAACCACCTTCCACGGAAGAGCTGCAGCGACGTCTGCACTCCAGAGGCACGGAAACACCCGAATCACTGCAGGATCGGATCAATAAGGCAGCCTATGAGCTGTCCTTCAAAAAATACTTTACGCATGCCATCTTAAACGAAGATCTTGACAAAGCCTGCCGGGAAGCAGAGGCTGTTGTAGAAGAATTTATCCGCCGTTTTGATTGAGAAGTTGAAAATATCTTGAAAAGCATTCTCTTTGCTTTTTGAAAATTACTTCCGAAGAGCTTTCATAGCAGTTCTGCCCTGAATAAGATCTTTTTCCACGCAATACTGCCGCACTAAAAAAATCAGTAAAAAAAATCTATCTTGGCAGGAAAACCGGGAGTAATCCACTTTCCGGTTCCTATGATTAATACGAATCTATTCATGGACATATTTGTACTTGTCTCGATCATCATTTCCATCCTTTTCCTGGCTTTTTTCGCGGGTATTGATGTGGCCTTTACTACAGCCAACAGGCTTAGTATTGAGCTGAAGAAAAAACAGGGGTTGCCGAGCGGCATTTTACTGAGCCGCCTGCTCGATGAACCTGTTCGGTTTATCGGCACCGTAGTTACGGGCTTCAATTTATTTTTAGTCATTTTCGTGCTGCTGGTAAGCACCTTCTGGCACCTGGTACTGAATAATTCCGACCTCACCCGCTCCCTTATTCTGCCCTTCCGCCTGCTTTTGGAAATTGTTATGTCGATGGTGGTGGTGCTGTTGCTGGGTGAATTTCTGCCCAAAGCGATTTTCAGGGCTAAGAGTGATAACCTGCTTTCCCTATCGGCCCGAAGCGGCTTATTAGGATTGAGCCACGATATTTTCTACCCCATCGCAAATGCCTTTATCCGCTTTTCGGAATGGATCCTCACCATTATTTTCGATATGCGGATCGACCCCCGCAAAGATTCCCTGTCGCGTGCCGACCTGGAGCATTTCCTGTTGCAGGCCCGCGAAAACGATAAGGAAACACCGGATGTAAGCACCGACCTTTTTGAGGCGGCGCTCTCCCTGCATAAGGTAAAGGTTCGGGAGTGCCTGGTACCCCGCAAAGAGATCCAGGCGATCGATATCAATTCGTCGATCGAAGACCTGCGCCGGCTTTTTGTCGATACCCGGCTGAGCCGTATCGTGGTCTATAACAACAATATCGACCAGATCCTCGGATATGTGCATCAGCTTGCCATGTTCAGCAACCCCAAAGAGATCCAGGACATCTTGCTGCCTATTCCCGCTATACCGGAAAGCATGAGCGTTACCGACCTGATTGCCCGCTTCAACAAAGACCGGAAAAGCATTGCCTGGGTGGTGGATGAATTTGGCGGAACCTCGGGCATAGTCACCATGGAAGATATGCTGGAAGAACTGTTTGGCGACATTCGCGATGAATTTGATGTGGAAGAATTTGAGGAAAAAAAGATCTCTGATACGGAATTCATTTTCTCCGGCCGTCTCGAACTCGACTACCTCCAGGAAAAATACGGACTTGATTTCGATGAGGCCGAATCCGAAACTCTGTCGGGTTTCATCATCAACCAACATGAAACCATCCCAAGGGTTAAGGAGCGGATTTTTATTGCAGACTATGAATTTGAAGTTTTACACGTTAGCGATACCCGCATTGAACTGGTGCGACTGAAAATTCTTACCTGATGATCTACAGTTTGCCAAACTTATAATCGCCGTTTCAACTCCGGTGAATTGTCCTAAATTTGCCACTCTTTACGACGTAATAGAACCGGAAGCATTACATGGCCCTATCATTTTTTAAGAAGCGCAACGAGCAGAACCAGGAAATGACCTTCATCGATCACCTCGAGGAGCTTCGCTGGCATATCGTTCGTTCGCTGATCGCCATCATCGTTATCGCTATCGCGCTGTTCATCAATATGGACTGGTTCTTTGATACGATCATCATGGGTCCTATTCGTCCGGATTTCATCAGCTATACCCGTCTTTGTGATTTCAGCCACTGGATCGGTGCAGGCGATGCGCTGTGCCTGCCACCGGTAGAGGCCGAGTTACAGGCTACCACCTTTGGCTCGCAGTTTATTTCAAGTATTACCATCGCGTTTATGGGTGGTTTCATCGTAGGCTTCCCGTATATCTTCTGGGAATTCTGGCGATTCATCAAGCCTGCCCTCACCGAGCGTGAACTGAAAAATACCCGGGGCTCTATCTTTTTTGTATCCATTTTCTTTTTTGCAGGAGCCGCCTTTGGCTATTTTGTG
>JAEYRC010000091.1 GCA_023409675.1 Bacteroidota bacterium | reverse complement strand
GTGCCGCTGGTGAAGAAATCGCTGTTCGCGCGAGCGGTAATGTAAACACCAATATTCCTGTTTTTCAATCCGCCGATAGAGAGACCAAAATTAGTAACAGAGTCGTACACATAGGCCAGATAGGTTCTGTCGGGGCGGCCATAGCGCTTTTTCAATTTTTCCAGTTTCTCTATCGCCAGCGTATAGGCTGTACCGGGATAGATATTCCTTGCCCTGCCATAATAATCGATGGCGGTAGCCAGTTGATACGGCGATTTACTGTCGGCCAGCTTTTTAGCCTGGATGGAATAGGTTCTGGTTAATATGCCATTGGCTTCGGTGATATCTGATTCGGATAAGGCATAGGTGCTCTTCAGCTTATTGAGGTAATATTCCATTTGCGCGATATCGCCCTTCTCCGCATATTCCTTACCGTATTTCAGCATGGAGTTGCGCAGGATCTGCTTTGCCCGGGCTGCATGGCTTTTTTTCGTTTTACCATTCAGGTAAGCTTCATAATCGCTTATGGTATTTTTCTCATTGGTAATTTTCCAGGCCAGCTCATCTTCTGCCTCCCGCTTTGCCGTGAGCGCCTCTGAATCGTTCGGTTTGTGCGTTAACGCTGTGCTGAAGCGGCTAACTGCCGTTTGATAATTCCCGCTGGCCATCGCTTCTTTCCCCTGCTTGAGGTTTTGACGATAGCTCATTAAGGTTTTTACCGCAGGTGTTTTGCTCACCTGATCGCGCAGGGGTTTTGACGCCGGATCTTTCATGATCACCGGATCTTCAAGGATCAGCATAGCCTCTACAAACTGTTTGCGTTCCAGGTAAAGTTCAATAGCGTTGAGGGCATATTCAACATTGGTTTTATCCATATTCCAAAGCTGAGCCCAGTCAGAAGCTGCCCGGGTGCTGTTTCCGCTTTGCTGCTGACCGAGCGCACTGCTTTGCAGGGCAACCGCTTTGCGGGCTACAGTCATATCCTGCTTCAGGGCGCTGATCTTTTTTTCCAGCGCTTCATCGGCCATAGTTTCAGCCTTAGCGAGCCATTGCTCAGCCTTCGGCACATCGCCCATCTTCATAAACGCCATAGCGGTATAATAATAGCCGTCGCCTTTAAAAGGTTCTTCAATGGTCAGGTCGGGACTCAGCAACAATACGTCATCCCATACTTGTTTTTGAATTGCCTGCTTTATCTTTTGTTCAATACGGTTGAATTCGGCAGACTGGCCATAGAGCATTACCGAACTAACGGCAAGGAACAGGGTAAGAATATATTTCATTGGTTAATCCATTACTTTGTTAAAGATCATGTCGTAGCGGGTTTTGTTCGAGGAACGGGTAAGCGCTTCGATATCCGAATCAGACATATTGCCTTTGAGTTGAGCATAGTATTGACGATAGGTAGCGCTTTCTTCCACGCATCCATAAATGGGATCACCGCGGTGGTGCGCTGCTTCCATTTCACCCACGCAGCCAAAGGCGTTATTCCAGTTAAGGACAACTGCACCATAGGCATCGGTACCATAACAGCCGCAACCCGCTTTCTGGCAGGCCCGCAGCATCCGAACGCGTTCCTTATCTACATCTGCCGCCCAGGTCATAAACTTATTTCTGGAAGCCTCTTTCTTATCGGCCAGTAGCCTGCCCTTTTCCCGCAATGCATCGGTACGGGACAGTTTGGCTTCCTGCAAAATTTTTCGTTTTGAACTAAAAGCTTCCTTAACCCCTTTTACGGCTTCATCCTGAACTTTGGAGAGGTTTACGGTATAATCCCACACTTTATCCGACATCACTTTATTATCCGCTTCGATCCTGTTCTTGGTGGTTTCGAATTCTTTTTCGTAAGTTTTCACCTGTTGATTGCCGTTAGAAATCCTTTCTTTCAGGTCCTGCTGTTCCCGCAATAAACGGTCAACCTGGTCGGCGCTGAGTTTGCTTGTATCGCGCAGGTCATATTCCACATCCCGCAGCCGGGTACCCCAGCGCTGCAATTCACCACGCAGTTTATACAGGCGGTCGTTGTTCAGCAGGGTCAGTTCGTGCAGGCGGTCTTTATTGGCTTCTATCTTATTGTTCAGTTCACGCTTTTTTTCTTCAGCATTGCGGGCCACCTTATCGCGTACTTCGGCCATGATCCGCGATTCTTCACGGTCAAGGTCATTCAGTTTAACGGTATAGACATTGATACGGTCTTCAAGGTTATGCTTTTCCGCAACGAGGCGCATCAGTTCACGAATCCAGGAGGCCTGTACTGATTTTCCGGTGGCTTCCACCTTTTCCTTAAACTGACGGCTCAGGGCAATGATCTCCTGTTTGAGGCGATCAATATCATCATACGATTGGGCAATCGTTTTATGCGCGTTATCGATCTTATCATCCTGCGATCTACCGGCATTGGCTATGCGATCATGAAACTTTTTCAGGTACTCATCGCGGTAAGCTTCATACTTTGCCCAGGCCACGCTGAGGGATACCCGATGCCAGTGGTTGGCAACGCAGATGGGTGGTGGCCCGCCGGCGCTGCAGGCACCCGGACTGTTCTCTTCCCAGCCTTTGCGTGCCGACTCGCGGCGATTTTTCCAGGACTGGTCATTTTCAATAGAGTTGAGGGCATTGGCTAACTGGCGACGGGCTTCTTCCTGCTGAACTTCTTTTTCCAGCTTCCATTTGGGAATTTCAGCTTCCAGTTCCGCAATTTTGGCTTTCATACGAGCGATCTGGTCAGCTTTTGATTCGATACTTGAAACAATATACCCGCCGCCGGTCTGGGCGGTTAGTATATGCGGGGAAATGAACAGGAATAGCAGCAGGATTCCTGCAAGTGGCGAGGGTACTCGGCGCATGCTTTCGGTTTAGGGTTAGAAATCTATGGTTACCGCTCCGGTTAACGGCAGCGCATCATACAGCAGGGTTTACCGGAATACCGGTGCTATGTCGTAAATGACAAAATAACCTGCTGTGCGATTAGCCTGTAGCCGCACCAGGATAGGTTTAGAAATACTTAACGAAGAAGGGAATAAATTATTTTGTGGGGAAGAAGGCTGACCCGTTTTTTTCGAGCCAGGCGCGCAGCATGGGGAAGGCAATTAAAAACCAGGGCGTAAAGGTGGCGGGATCGTTATCTATGGCGACCTGCACCTCATCGGGCGTGAGGTAGTCGAAGTCATTAACTTCAGCAGGATCGGGATGAATCATGCCTTTATAAATTCCAAAATAAACATGATCGTATTCATGTTCGATTAGGCCGTTATCGAATTCGGCGCGGTAGGTGAAGTAAAAGATCTCCTGCAGGGGTGTGGTAAAGCCCAGCTCTTCCTTCAGGCGGCGATGTGCAGCCGTTAGCGTGTCTTCACCCGGAAAGGGATGACTGCAGCAGGTGTTGGTCCATAAACCCGGACTATGATACTTTCCTTCAGCACGTTGCTGCAGCAACAGCGCCCCGGAAGGGTTGAAGATGAACACACTGAAGGCACGGTGCAGCAGACCCTGGCGGTGGGCTTCCATTTTTTCCATGGTGCCGGTGGGGTTATCGGATGCGTCGACGAGTATTACTTCCACTTGGGTGTTTTTGATGGTTGAAGGGAACAGCCTTTCCCGCAGATGGCGCGGATTTTTAGCAGATTTACGCAGATTTTTTTGGCTGTTCATCTGCGCCCATCTGCTAAAATCTGCGGAATCTGCGGGAAATGTATTTCTGTATTTCTATTCCTCACAGTTCGCTGTTCAGCACCCGCCCCGAGTCAAGGATCTCCTGCACATGATCCATTAAGCCCGGGCTTGTTCGCAGCGCGTGCAGGTGCCGCCCGTGGTGCAGGTCGGTACCCAGCAGGTCTACCAGCTTATTTTTATAAATATATTTAGCCAGCTCCAGCGGACCGCGGCCATAGTAGCCTGCCAGCGAAAGCAGGTTAAGCTGAAGGTAGCAGCCCGCATCGCGAACATTATTATACCAGCGCTTGTCTTCAGCGAAATAAAGGTAACGCTCGGGATGCGCTATAACGGGCTGGTATCCACGAACCTGCAGATCAAAGAGTTTTTCGTTCAGGTCGAGGGGCGGACTCACAAAAGAAAACTCCACCAGCACCAGGTTATCTTTGAGGGTCATCAGTGGCGTATTGGAAGCAAGCAGTTCATCGAAATGCTCATCCATATAATATTCCGCCGCGGGTTGAATGCTAAAAGTCTTTTCCTGTGCTTTTAGTTCTTCCGCCAATTCCGTTGCCGCTTCACCAATCGTTTCCCGGTCGTTCTTGTACATGTCCCAGAGGATATGCGGGGTGGTGATAAACTTTGTATAGCCAAGCTCTTCGAGGCCTTTGAGCAATTGCACGGAAGTTTCCGGATCGGGAGAACCGTCGTCGATGCCGGGCAGGATATGCGAATGCATATCGGTCTTCAGGGCGCTGAGGTCGTTGGTCTTTGGTTGTCGTCTTTTAAAGATATTGAACAAGGGATTGAATTTTGGATACAGTTCCCGCAGATGGCGCAGATTGGGAGCAGATGAGCGCAAATGAACAGCCAAAAATCTGCGCCCATCTGCTAAAAATCCCCGTAATCTGCGGGAAATGTATTTACTGTATTTAATTACATATTCTTCTGAATCAACTCCTGCAGCAGCTTCCGTTTCTGCACATATACACTGATCTCTTCTCCGGGGCTACCCGCGATCGTTTGCCCGTCGGGAACATCTTTTACCACCACCGCTGCCATACCGATCGTTACGCTGCTGCCAAGCTTTTTCTGGTTCAGCACCGATGCCGAAGGCGCAACCCAACTGTTATCCCCAACCGAAACACTTCCCGCTATCATGGCATTCGCAATAATCATGCTGTTTTTACCGATGCTGACGCCATGGGCGATGTGCACCAGGTTATCCACTTTAGCCGCCTCGCCCAGCATGGTACTGCCCAGCACCGCACGGTCGATACAGGTATTGTTGCCGATCTCCACATGATCGCTCAGGATTACATTGCCGAGGTGCGGGATGAGCTGAAAAAATCCATCCTCATCTTTCTCATAGCCAAAACCCACTCCGCCTATGGTACAGTTCGATCCGATCGTAACATGCTTGCCGATCAGGGTCGAATCGCGGATCACGGTATTGTGGCCGATGCTGCAATGATCACCGATCTGGCAATTTTCTTCTATCACCACATGCTCGCCGATACAAATCCCCGCGCCCAGTTTCACCGAAGGGTGAATGACCGCCGTACTGGCTATCGTGGCGGGCTTTTTCGGTACAAAGAAGGCCCGCAGCACTTTCATAAAGGCCATGCGCGGATCATCGACCAGCACATAGGTACAGCCAGGCTGTGGTGTAAACTGCGCATCGGCAGGTGTCAGGATCACGCCTGCCTGAACCTGATTTAGTACCACCAGGTTCTTCGCACTGCACCACATCAGGGCTTCGGAATCCCGATTGGTGGGATCGAGCTTCAGCACCCGCGAAAAAACCGCGTCGCCGGAACCAATAATATTCCGCACCGCAATCACCTGTTGTAACGCTTTAAGTTCGGGCATAGTGTATGGTTCTGAATTATTTAATGATCAGCCGCACCACTTCAAACACCTCAGCATATTGCTGACCGCACTGTACGCCCCGCGTACGGGCAAGAGAATATATGAAATCCTCATTGGCATAAGTGCGGTGCTGCTGCGATTTGTATTCCTTCACTGCGTCCACCTTAGTGCGGATAAATTTATCGGCCAGGTGTACAAAGCAGGTCGTATGAAAGTTAAAATTATTCCAGGGAAGTTCGTAACAGAGGATGGTGGAGAATTTGAAGGCGCGAACGGCTTCCTGCGAGATGGTGTAGTGGTCCTGGTGGATATCGCGCAGGGAGGGTACCATGATCAGGTCGGGCTGAATATCACGTTTCAGCTCCAGGATATTTTCCAGAATCTCCTGGCGGTGGAAATTAAAGCTACGCACATCGTAATCGTAGAGGATCAGGTTTTCGGGTTTGATGCCGAGGACCCTGGTGGCGGCTTTTACTTCGGTGACCAGCACATCGGGGGCAAAGCCCGGAAGCACCGATTTAGAGCAGGCCGAAAAGGCGGCATAGTAAACTTCCGTTCCATTGGAGGTACACTGGGCAATGGTGCCGCCGCAGCCGAATTCGCCATCATCGGTATGGGGCGCCAGCACCAGGATGCGCTTGTTGTTGAACAGGTTCATGGTTTGCGGGTTTGGGTGAACAGGCGGGTAGGGTTTTGCAACAAAGACACAAAAGTACACCCCTTTTTTTCCCGGCAGCCCTCTTTTCAGGGAGAAATTCGTCCTCCTGGAGGTATCTGCAAGACCAGCACTGACTAACTG
>JAEYRC010000108.1 GCA_023409675.1 Bacteroidota bacterium | reverse complement strand
CGGGCTGCACCGGAACATGCCTTTTTCAGCAGCATAGGCCTGTGATAATAATTCGGTCATGCCATATTCGGCATGTATAACCGAAATATTAAAAGCCTGCTGAAGCTCTGTGTGAACCTCCTCCCGTGTTAATTCTTTTCGCCTCCCTTTCATTCCCCCGGTTTCCATCACTATGGTGTGGTTCAGTTCCATTGGAAAGCGGCGCGCAAAATCGAGTAATGCAAAGGTTACACCAATCAACAGCGTTTTTTGGCGTCTTTTCTCCAGTATGGCCAACTGTTCCGCCAGTTTATTGAAATCATACAGATAAAATCCGCTTTCCGGATGACCACTTTTACGGATCAGGTGTTCGGTCATATACACCAGTGAGCTACCCGTACGTTCGAGATAAGCTGGCAGCAGGCCCAGAATACACCATTCTTCAACAGCACCATAACGTGCTTCGAACCCCTGCATAAACGACTTTTCGTAAATGGCCGCCGATTTTACAATATGTCTGGAGGGCAATGATCCCGTGGTACCACTGCTTTCAAAAATGATCTCCGGTTCAAAATCAGTTGTTTTGATTGGGTGCTGCTTAAACAGACTGATAGGAAGAAAAGGAATTTCCAGTAGCGTATGGACGGCAGCAGCCTGAATTTTCAACGCATGAATAAAATCGCGGTAAACAGGGTTGAATTCAGCCTGCCACCGGAACAATTCCAGGGCGCGATCATCAAATAAATCAGGCGTAACCGTTAAAAAATTATCTTCATGTTCACAAAACATATCGTATTATTCAATGCTGAGGTGTTAAATTTGTACTGATCAATTTTTTATTATGCGTTATCACCGAATCCTGTTTCCGGCACTGTTCCTGTTTCTGCTTTCCTGCGGTAAAGATACGTTTGAAACCCGACCTTCACTTAGCCTCAAATCTGTATCTACCCGCGACCTCGTTCCGGTGATACCGGCTGATCGCACGCCTAATCTTGTGCTGACATTCGAATTCACCGATCAGGAAGGAGATCTGGCGGGTGCCATGATCGGTGTTCGGAAAGAAGTGGTGAACTGTCCGGCCAGTAACTTCACTGATACGCTTTCCTACTCTATATCCGCTGATGTTCCGGAATCAAGAAACCTTAAAGGAAGTGTTGAAATCATATTTCCCTATTTCAAAATCAACCCGATCTGTAATTTTTCTCCGGATGATGATTTCCGTGGCGATTCAGCCATTTTCTACGTCTGGGTTCGTGACAAGGCAGGTAATGTCAGCGATACGGCCAATTCAGGCCTTATCCGCATCGGTAAGAATTAATCTCACACCTGAACAGCATATGGATGCTTAGAAAACTCCTGGACTTTTTTCTGTTTAGCAGTTTATTCATTTCTTTATGCGCCGTATTGATGGTCTGGCAAACCATCGACCTGCTTCAACTGGAGATCAACCAGCAACCCTACCTGTTATTTGTTTTTTTCGCCACCATTTGCAGCTATAATTTTCACTGGTACCTGAGCCGTCACTCCAGTTCGGAACAGGTTCGCAGCCGATGGACAAGAAAGCATGCGCGTCTGCAATTGCTGCTAATGGTCATCGGAACGGCCGGCATCTGCTGGTTTGTATTTCCCTTACGTGAATACTGGCTGGAACTCTTCATTGCTGTACTGCTCACCTTCCTGTATACCGCGCCAAAAATTCCGGTGCAGCAGGTAAATGTGCTGAAACGGATTGCAATAGGAAAAACGCTATTCCTCACTTTCGTCTGGACTTATGTGACTACGGTTCTGCCTGTTTTGTTGGATAAGTCGCCAATGACCACGCCGGCATTTTTATTCATATTACAGCGATTTTTTCTGATCTACGCGATCTGTGTGTTATTTGATTATCGCGACAGGAGGCAGGACCGCGCTGAAGGAATCAAAAGTCTTATCACCATGCTGCCCGCACACAAGATATCGGTGATCTTTTATACCAGCCTGGTCATATTCTTTTTATCCGCATGCCTGTTAGGGTTATATGGGTTCAGCATTTTAGATATTGTATTCATACTTATACCGGGAATTATTACCTGGTTCATATATCCCTATGCACGCAAAAACAGTTCGGACTACCTCTATTATGGCGTTTTAGACGGACTGATGATGGCATCGGCTTTGTTCACCTCATTCCCTTCATTTTAAGTACTTTTGTCGTCTTAAAAAAATTCAGCTTATGGCCAAACAAACCAGGTCCGCTAAAAAACAAGCTCCTGTTCTAACCGATAAATCATTCCAGTTTCTTAAAGATTATATCAATACTCCGTCACCGGTTGGTTTTGAAGCCGGCGGACAAAAAGTGTGGCTCGATTATGTGCGTCAGTATACCGATCAGGTAATGACCGATCCTTATGGTACAGCAGTAGGCATTATCAATCCTGATGCTCCGTTTCGGGTGGTTATTGAGGCGCATGCCGACGAGATCAGCTGGTTTGTAAATTATATAACCGCTGAAGGTGTTATCTACCTGAAACGCAATGGCGGTGTTGATCACCAGACAGCACCGGCCTCAAGGGTGTTGATCCATGGTAAAAAAGGACCCGTAAAAGCAGTGTTCGGCTGGCCGGCCATACATACCCGTATTCATAGCCTCGATGCAAAAGAACCCACTCCGAAAGTAGACAATCTCTTTCTCGACTGCGGCGCACGGAATAAAAAAGAAGTAGAGGATCTCGGGATTCATGTGGGTGCAGTAGTTACCTACCAGGATGGATTTGATGAACTGGCCAATGATTTCTACATCGGCCGCGCGTTTGACAATCGTATCGGAGGATTCATGATCGCGGAAGTTGCGCGGTTGCTGAAAGAAAATTCCAAAAAGCTTCCATTTGGATTGTATATCGTAAATGCGGTACAGGAAGAAGTAGGTCTGCGCGGAGCGGAAATGATCGCCCGCAGGCTGAAACCAGATGTAGCCATTGTAACCGATGTTACCCACGATACCCATACACCAATGGTCAATAAGATCATAGAAGGTGATTGTGCCTGTGGTAAAGGTCCTTCACTGGCATTCGGCCCCGCGGTTCACAACAAACTGCTGAGCCTGGTACAGGATGTGGCTGAGAAAAAAGATATCCCCGTACAACTGCGGGCTGTATCGAGAAGTACCGGAACGGATACCGATTCATTTGCGTATGCCCATGAGGGTTGCCCGTCGGTTCTCATTTCCATACCACTTCGCTATATGCACACAACCGTAGAAATGCTGCACCGTTCAGATATTGAACAAACCATCCGGCTTATCTATGAAACCATCCTCACCCTGACACCCAAGACAAATCTGAGTTATCATTGACCTTTTCCGACTACAAACGATAATATCAACATATGATCAGAAATAACTGGACCTCAGCAGAGATTGAAGCAATATATTCCATGCCACTTCTGGATCTTATACATCGTGCCTCAGTTATTCACCGGGAATATAATGATACAGGTGAAGTTCAGGTTTGTACGCTGTTGTCGATCAAAACCGGTGGATGTACCGAAGATTGCGCGTATTGCCCACAGGCTGCCCGTTACAATACTGGCGTGAATGTACAGGCGTTGATGAAGAAGGAAACTGTGCTGGAGTATGCCGCGAAAGCAAAAGCTGCCGGCTCTACCCGCTTCTGCATGGGAGCAGCCTGGCGCGAGGTAAGGGATAACCGCGATTTTGACCGGGTACTTGATATGGTTAAAGGAGTGAATGAAATGGGGATGGAAGTATGCTGCACCCTGGGTATGCTCACCGGCGAACAGGCCAGGAAATTAGCCGATGCGGGCTTGTTTGCTTATAACCACAACCTCGACACCTCAAGATCGCATTATGATGAGATCATCACGACCAGAACCTATGACGAAAGGCTTCAGACGCTTGAACATGTGCGTATGGCCGGTGTGTCTGTTTGCTGCGGGGGTATAATCGGGCTGGGTGAAACTCATGAAGACCGTATCGCTATGCTGCATACCCTGTCTACCCTACCCGAACATCCTGAAAGTGTTCCGGTGAACGCGCTGGTTAGCGTGGAGGGCACACCGTTAGAGAATGCGCCGAAAGTAGATATCTGGGATATGGTTCGGATGATCGCCACCGCGAGAATATTGATGCCCCGCGCTATGGTAAGACTAAGTGCAGGGAGGGCTTCGATGAGTCTTTCCGATCAGGCCCTTTGTTTTATGGCTGGCGCCAATTCGATTTTTGCGGGCGATAAATTACTCACGACTCCAAATCCTGCTTTTGATGACGACATGCACATGTTCAACATCCTCGGCTTAAAACCTCGTGAAGCTTTCAAAGAAACCTCAGTCCGTTTGGAAAAGCAACCGGCAGTTGTTTCAGAGGAAATCCTGTAACCGCAGTCCAAGCCCTAACTGGTGCCAGGGAGTATTGGCCTGGTAAAACCCTGCCGCATACCGAATCTTAAGCCGGTTGAATAATACGCCGGCACCGAAGGATAGCCCGGTAAAGCCTCCTGCGGAGCGGTCGGGTATCAGTTCATTTCTACGGAGCGGATGGTAGGCTAGAGTTAGTTCAACCCGGTTGGCAAGTGTAACCTGGGTGGCCATAATGAGGTGCAGCCACATACGCTCTGTTAAAGATCTCTGGCGGCTTTCCCCCGATGCGGGCAGAGTTTCCTTTAACGGGAATTCTGATAAACGATGAGCTGTAAGAGAAAACTGAACCGGTGCGTTGGCTAATTTTTTAGATATTCCGATCTGGAGATCAAAAGGAAGCGCATCGCGCTCTGCCCCCGCATACGGATTGATCTGCCAGCCCATATGCTTAAGCGTAATACCCGCTTGCAACAGTTTTGCAGAATCGGTGTAGGTGATACCGGCATCGATGGCAAGGCCGTTAGACCGAAATGGTCCGTATTCCGACCCTATGTATTTCAGGTTTATTCCATAGTGCCAGCGGCTTTCATATTGCCGGGAAACTGTTGCCTGGACAATATAATCAGCCGGATGAAATGACCCGAAAATAGTACCGGCGATATCCGTCTGATCAATCGTTCCATAATCGAAATAATTTATTCCTATAGCTGCTGTCAATTCCGCACGGGGAATATGAAAGCCGGCGGTTAAAGCGTACTGTTTAATTCCTCCATAAAACGCGCTAAAGCCCAGTTCAGCTGCTCCGTTCTGCGCGGCGCGCAGCAATGCGGGATTTTGCCAGATCATTCCTATATCCTCCTGTAAATGGGAAATATTGGTTCCTCCGAGTGCGGTTGCCTGAGCATGCCCGGAATAGTGGAGAAAATCAAAAATCCGCGTACCGGCGGTGGTTTGTGCCTGGGCACTGACCGCATAAAACAGGAATATAATAAACAGGAACCGCAACATGCCGGAGCAAATTAACTAATCTGCCGCATCTTCTCCTGCTGATAAGGAGGTTGAAACATATTTTCTTAGTTTCGTGGCCTGAAAGATTTACATGACTATTGATCTACGTTCAGATACCGTAACCCGGCCTACATCCGGTATGCTCGAAGCAATGCTGAAAGCCGAAACCGGGGATGATGTTTTCGGTGAAGATCCTTCCGTAAACAGGTTGGAAGAAAGAGCGGCCGCAATGTTTGGGATGGAAGCCGCATTATTTTGCCCTTCCGGAACTATGTCGAACCAGATCGGCATTAAAG
>JAEYRC010000103.1 GCA_023409675.1 Bacteroidota bacterium | reverse complement strand
ATATAACCGTATTACATTGCCATCTGAACCGGAATTATGGCATCGCCACCATCCACAGCAAAATGTGCAACAGTTTTCCGTCTGAATGGGAAAAGGCGGATCCGGTGCAGCAGGAAACCATCAATTCAATTTTCCGTTGCTTAACCGGCGACAAGATTCGTTATCAATGCGAGGCTTCTCCATTCAATCGTTTGGGGAATGCGGAAGGTGCACTGGTTGGTGGAAACCTGAAAACCTTAGAGTCACTTGCGGGAAGCCGCTCTGACCTGCGTACCACCCGCAAAATACTTTTTGTTGAAGATGTCGGAGAATACCTGTACAGTATCGACCGGATGTTCTGGAATTTGAAACGCTCGGGAAAGCTGGATGCATTGAATGGCCTGATCATCGGTGGTTTCCGTGTTAAGCCCGATGATCCCGGTAGTGAATTCGGGCGCAGTGTGGAAGAGATCGTTATGGAAAAGGTGAAGGATTATGATTATCCTGTTTGTTTTAACTTTCCCGTTGGCCATCAGAAAGAAAACTATGCCCTGAAAACCGGTGTCCGGTTCAGGCTGTCCGTTACTGCTTCAGGAAGCACCCTGATGGAGATTTGATCCGGCCTGCTTTGTATAAAAAAAAAGATGATGAAACTACCTAAAATTCCGCCCTATTTAGCAAAAGGTGATACGATCGGTATAATTTGTCCGGCCGGGTATATGGCTGAAGAAAATGTTCAATCCTGCATAACAGCGCTTACAGATTGGGGTTATAATGTCCGCAGCGGACATACGGTAGGCGGAGATTCGGATAACTACTTTTCCGGAACCGATGATGTTCGGCTGGCAGACCTGCAGGCGATGCTTGATGACGATCAGATCAAAGCGATTTTATGCGCACGGGGTGGGTATGGCGTCAGCAGAATTATTGACCGGGTAAATTTTAAGCGCTTTAAAAAAAATCCGAAATGGATCATCGGATTCAGTGATATTACCGTTTTGCACAGTCATATCCATACGAATTTAGGTATTGCCACTATTCATGGTCCTATGGCAGCAGCCTTTAATGATACGGTGCCTGCCGAAGATCCATACCTGAATTCTTTACGGAATGTTTTAGCGGGAAGAAAAATCAAGTACAAAATCAATTCCCACCCCGATAACCGGCAAGGAGAAGTGGTGGGCAAACTGGTAGGGGGTAACCTGGCACTGCTGGCTCATGCCTGCGGAAGTGCTTCGGATATTGAAACCCGTGGAAAAATCTTATTCCTGGAAGATATCGGTGAATACCTGTACAATATCGACCGGATGCTGTACCAGTTGAAACGCAGCGGTAAATTCGACCGACTGGGTGGATTGATCATTGGAGGTTTTTCGGACCTTAACGATACCAGCAGACCATTTGGGGATGATGTTTATGGTATTTTCCGCGATATCCTGAAAGACTATTCCTTTCCGGTATGTTATGATTTTCCCGTGAGTCATAGTCGGGAAAACCTGGCGCTGAAAGTCGGCATAGGGTATAAGCTGAAGGTGGGCAAGTCGAAAGTAACCCTGGAAGAATAACCGTAACAGCACAGCAGGAATAAAGATATTTCTTTTTGTTAGAATTTTTTTATTGATGGAACCCCGATGATGTAGGTTGAGCGTACTGTTTGGATGAAGCATGCAGGTAGCGCCCTCCACTTTCCCCCTCTTTACTGCCTATTTTGTAATTTCACCGCCATACATGACCCTGGTTCAGTTAGAATATATTGTAGCGGTAGACAGCTTCCGGCATTTTGCTGAGGCGGCCAGGCATTGCTATGTAACGCAGCCCACCCTGAGCATGCAGATCAGTAAGCTGGAACAGGAGCTGGGGATTCAACTGTTCGACCGAAGTAAGCAGCCAGTGGTACCCACGGAAGCGGGAGCTGCGTTGATTGTTCAGGCCCGGCGGGTACTGACGGAATTTGACCTGATGAATGACCTGGTGCAGGAGCATAAAGGAATAGTGGCAGGTACGCTGAAGCTGGGAATTATTCCCACCCTGGCGCCCTATATTTTACCCTTATTCGTAAAGACGTTCACCGGAAAATATCCTGATATCCGGCTGGCCGTTCAGGAGATGACCACGGAGAATATTTTGTTGCGGCTTAAAGAAGGCCGAATCGATGCGGCTATCCTGGTGACACCCCTGCAGGAAGTGGGAATTAAGGGAGAAGTATTGTTCTATGAAGAACTTATGGTGTATTTATCGGTGAAAAACGCATTATTGAAAAAATCGTATATCCTTTCCCGTGACATCGACCCCGGAAAGCTCTGGCTATTGGAGGAAGGACATTGTTTTCATTCGCAGATCGTTAATCTATGTGAATTGCAGAAAGCCGGTAAAAGCCTGATGCATTTTGAATATGAGGCGGGAAGCATAGAAACATTACGCAAAATGGTGGATATCAATGAGGGCATCACCATTCTTCCGGAACTGGCTACCATTGATTTAAGCGCGTCGCAGCGGAAGCAGATACGCCGTTTCCGTGCTCCGGCACCTATGCGCGAAGTAAGTTTGGTGGTGCATCGCGACCTGGTAAAAAAGAAACTCATTGCCTTGCTGAAGGCAGAGATTATTGCATCCATCCCCGAAAAAATACAAAAGAACAAACCGGTGAATATTTTGCCGGTTGCGCGACAGGGTTAATTATGTTATACAAAAAATGCATAGAAATAGTTCCCGCAGATTACGCGGATTTTGAGCGGATTTACGCAGATTATGGCTGTTAATTTGCGCCCATCTGCTTAAAATCCGTGTGATCTGCGGGAAAGGCTGTTTAATACTCAATAAAAATCTGATCATGCCCGACAATTCCTAAGTATATTTCATAAAATAACCAGCATAAAGAACAATATATGATAAGAAGTATCAAAAAGTTAATAACCGGCCTGGCCATTATTGGAAGCCTGCATGCAACAGCACAGGAAAATACATTAATGCAGCAACTAAAAGCTATGGCAGACGAAGATGATCCTGTGAAAAGTACGGCGATCATGAAGAAGATTATTAAAGACAATAAGCTTGATAAAGATAAGGATGCTGAGACTTTCGATATGATGAAAGGGAACGTTGCCATGGATTACCTCGGTGCCGGCGATTATGCCGGATTTGATAAAATGATCGCCTCCATGAACAACAAGTTCAATCAGACCTCTTTTTTAAGTATGGCTGCAGCCACGCTGGTAGAGGAAAAAAAGGACCTGGATGTGGCCGAATCGCTGGCTAAGCGAACCCTCGACCTGTATATGTCGTTTAAAGATGATCCCAAAGCAAAACCCGAATCGTTTGAAGCGCAGGACTGGAAACGCTTTATGGACTTCGCCTATTATCCCTATAACGACACTTATGCCATGGCGTTATATGCCAATGGTAAATACAAAGAAGCGCTGGAATACCAGGAGAAAGCCTTCGACAGCAGCCCCGAAGAAGGTATGTTGCCATCAGTGGAACGGTATGCTCACCTGCTGGAGCTGAATGAACAGGAGGAAGATGCCTATCTGCTTCTGCTTAAAATGGCCCGAACCGGTAAATCTACTTCGGCCATGAACAAACAATTGAAAGGGTTGTATGTTAAAAAGAATGGTGACGAAAGCGGTTTTGATGAATTCTTTACCGATCTGCAAAAGAATGTTGTGGCTACCCTTAAAGAAGAATTAAAGAAAAAGATACTTGATGTTGACGTGGCTTCATTTACCCTGAAGGATATCGACGGCAAAACCGTATCACTCGATGATTTTAGCGGCAAAACCGTGGTCATAGATTTCTGGGCCACCTGGTGCGCGCCCTGTAAAGCCTCATTTCCCGCCATGGTAAAAGTGATGGATCGCCATCCTGAAGTTAAATTCCTGTATATCGCTACACAGGAAAAACAAGACGGCGCGCTCAGCCGAGTGCGTAAATACATTAACGAAAGCAAGTATCCCTTTCATGTTTTAATGGATGAACCAGTAAATGATGATGAGCAATCATTCAAAGTGCTTTCGATGTTCAAGCCAAGAGGTATTCCGGCAAAAGTGATCATTGATGGTAAGGGTAAACAGTTGTTCATGTCAACAGGGTTTTCTTCCGATACCGAGCTGATCAATGAACTGGAAGCGATGATTCAGCTTGCTGCTGAGCGGGCAAATCAAACCGCGAATGCTGAATAATTAATTACTATTCAGGAGTAAGATCAGAAATTATTCAGCATATCCTTCATCCAGCTATTGTAGATGTCATTTTCGGGAATGCTGTTGTGACCGGCATCCTCAATAACAATAAATTCATCGCCGGTTTTTAATAGCGGTTCAAGCTGCCGGGCATTGCGCAGCGGAATGGTTCGGGCATCGCTGCCATGAAAGATCGCAATGGGCGCGGTCACTTCATCAAGATACTTGTATGTGGGAAACGAATAGCGTATGATCGTACCCGTAGGATAAACCGGCAGATAACTGTCTATGATGGACGGAAGGCTGTAATAGGGGGTTTCCAGCACCAAATATTTGCAATCGCGTATTGAAGCCAGTTGGGCTGCAATGCCGGTGCCGAGTGACTTCCCGTACAGAATGATTTCTTCAGGTTCAAAACGGGCCCTGGCCAGTTTATAAAAGGTCAGCGCCCAGTTGTACAACATGGCTTCACTGAATTCGCCGGTGCTTTTTCCAAAGCCGGGGTAATCGATCATCCAGACTTCATAATTCTCTGCGGTAAAGGTTGATGCATAAGGGGCATAGCGGGCAATATTCGCTTTGTTGCCATGAAAATAAAGTACAACACCTTTGGGTTTGCTTTCTACAGTGGTGAACTGAATGATGTTCATCGAAGAACTGGCGGTATAGGGAATATTCAGCTCCCGGAAAGGCTGATCAAAATTGTAGACGTGATCTTTTTCCAATGGCTCAGGATGAAAAAATAGTGTATCCTGCAGGTAATAAAGGGCTATACCTGCAGAACAATAAATGATCAATAGAATTTTAATCCATCTGGTAAATGACTTTTTCAACTGTCTGTTACTATTGGTGAAGAAATGCCTGCCAAAAATAAATTAATCTGTATGACAGCAGAAAACTTCTGCTATAATATCAATCTGAATAAATGTTAGTTGAAACCCGTTCGGGAGCAAACCTTCTCAGGCAAAGCGAGTTTAAATTCCCGGATGCTCATAATCGTCATAGATCCGGGAAAGATTGATTTGTGTAACAGGAGCTACGATCAATGGAAATTTTTCGATGGTTACGGCTGAGGTATCTAACCCGAATCCTTTTTCCTCCGACAGGCTCCAGGCTTTCAGCATAAAATAGAATTTCATGATCAGTCTTTCTGTAAATGGCAGTTCATTATCCTGGCTCAAATACTTTTCCATGACGATGAACTGAAAATCACCCACCACATTATTGCGTTCGAGGCTTTCATAGCGGCTCGTAATATTCACCTCCTTATTTTGTACCAGGTCGCTGACCACCTTACGGAACAGCAGGTTGATACGGGGCTCGACCCTGAAGCCCAGCCTGAATTCCACCCGGATGATGTCGTTGGGAATAATATGATGAACGATGTATTCACAGGTATAAGGATCATCAAGCGTATCTACATGCACCAGCCTGTAGATTTCGGCGCGTTTGGGTTTTTTATTAATGATGGAATAAATGAT
>JAEYRC010000401.1 GCA_023409675.1 Bacteroidota bacterium | reverse complement strand
GTGCGTATAACCGCCAGCGTTTGTCCGGCTTTCACATATGACCCTTCATCCACCAGAACCTTAACGACTCTTCCTGAGTTCTCCGCGGAAAAATTCAATTCCTGAATGGGGGCGAAATTGCCATTCGCTTTATATCCGACAGCCACCGACTGCGTATCCACCGCATATACCCGAACAGCTACCGCCCCATCCGGCCGCGAAGCCACCGCGGTTTTTGCAGCATTCTTTTCCTTATTATTAGACAACACCCAGCTGATGGTGCCGAATAAGGCAGCAATAACCACTATTGCTATAAATCCGTTTAAAATTTTCTTCTTTGACATGTTAATTGTTGTTACTGATTAATGTATTAAGTTCTCCCCTGGCTTTAAGCAGTTGAATTTCTGCCAGCCGGTAATCGAGCAGCGCCTGCGAATAGTTGTTGTTGGCCGCTGTCAATGAATTTTCAGCATCCAGCAGATCGGTGAGCGACGCGAGTCCGTTGTTATAATTGTTTTCGGTATTGCTAAACACTTCCCGTGCAAGCTCCAGGTTTTTGATCTGGCTATTGATGGTGATCAGGCTGTTGTTGATCTGCGCCTTGGCATTTTCAAAGCCCAGATTCAGTGCAAGCCGGGTATATTGCTGATCTTCCTGCAGTTTACGAATGCTGATATCAGCCTGGCGTACCCGCGATCTTGTTGCAAAACCATTGAAGATGGGGATGCGCAGGTTTAAGCTTATGGCGGAATAATCGAACCAGTTCACCCCCTGGCTACGCCCCTTGAACCAGGGCAGTTTGTTGCCGATGCCCTGATAGGCATAATTGGCGGAGAGTGACAGACTGGGGTAATATTCTGATTTGAACGCTTCTTTCTGATACTGCAGGAGTTCTTCCTGGCGTTTCAGCAACTGAAACTCGGTACGGCCGCTTAGATCTACCGAGTCGGTAAGCGCTACGGCACGGGGCTCTATCGCTTCCACATCAACATCCGGAAAATATACTGCCCCGGTGATCTCCATACCCATCAAAAATTTGAGCTGATTGGTTTGTTGTTCAATACCGATCAGCAGTTGCTGCCGCTGACTCTTAAGGTTTGAAATATTTACAGCAATCCTGTCTACATCAATCTTACGGGCAAGGCCATTTTCATATTGACCGGTCAGCACCTTTAAGATCTGCTCTGCATTGGCTATGGTTGAATCCAATACTGCTGTCTTCTGGCGCTGAACCTGTAAGCGATAATAGCTGGTGGCTACCTGTTCAATGATCTGCTCTTCGGTTAGCTGCGCGTTGACGCGATAAAATTCGCGGGTGGTGCGTGCTGCTTTCAAACCGGTGATTACCGACTGGTCGAACAGGTTTTGTGAAAGCGATAAGCCAAAATTGGTATTCCATTTCTGACCAAAGGCCACCAGGATCGTTTCATCCGGGTTTGGATTCGGGCCAAAAATATTCGGAAGCGCGCTTTGCTGCAACAAGGGGTTGTAGGTAAGGGAACCGTTACCATTGATTTGGGGCAGCGCTCTTGAACGAACCTCTGCAATCTGGTAAGCGCTGTTCTCTACGTCAAGCTGAGCGTTACGCGCATCCCGGTTAGCTTTCAGCGCATAGCTGATAGCATCGGGCAGATCCAGCCGTGTAGAATCCTGCGCGGCGGCAACAGCGGGTAACAAAAAGAATAAAAAGGCTGCAGCCATCCACCGGAATGGGCGAAGGCTGTTTCCGGAGCCTGATTTGGCGGGTTTCGCCGTGTACATTGCATTCATATTTATGGTTGATACATTCATTTGTGTGCTGATTCAGACCCGGCTGCTGAGGCCGTCAGCCCGGGAATAATTAATTCGATCAATTCCAGTTCACGGGAAATAAGCTGGGAGAAATCCGTTTCCTCAGGAAGCGGAATACAGCTTTTAAAAGCCTGTTCAAATGCGGTTAATGCCGCCAGAACCAGCGCGGCATGCCGGTGTGGTTCTGCAGTATATCCGCTTAAAAATCCCGAAAGAGTGCCCTGCTCATGTTCACGGATGGTATCGAGGGCACGTGTTACAACCGGTGACCATTTACCGGTATCGGCCGGCTCTCCCTGCAGAATAAAACGGTAATGCTTTTCAAAATACTCCTGGCGAATGGTCACCAGGGCTAGCAATCCTTCGCGCAGCCCGCTGCATGTGGTAAAAGCCTGGCTGAGGCGATGAATATATTCTTCCGCAATTTTCTTTTCGACAGCCGCTATGAGCGATCCCTTATCGGTGAAATACTGGGCGATAGCATGCCGGGGTATCGACAGGTCATCGGCAATTTCCGTCATCGTGGTTTTTCCGATCCCAAACCAGGAGAAGCGCCTGATGGCGGCCTGTAAGATCAGTACACTTACCGGTACATTATCTGTGGAAGAAGTATGTTCTGCATGTATGTCCAAATTCTGACTATTTATTTTCCTGACTATTTCAGTTAAAAAGTCAAAATTAAGACAAAAAAAATTATTTTGCCTATTGAACTGTTAATCCTTTCAAAAATATTCGGGCGAGTCGTTTTTCCTGGTTAAGAATAGCCTGAAATTTTTTCTTATCGGGGAAGAATCCGGGGCTGTCGTGTAGGATGATTTGGCGCAGACCCTGTAATGCGTCAAAAAGCAGCCTGGCATCGCTCGCTCCGGTGCCTTCACCAAATTTGCCTGCCTTACTGCCCAGTGCAATGATTGCTTCGATGCTGGCATACTCCATACTGCGGGCTGATTCAAAAAGGGTCTTGAGTTCAGCAGGAATGCCTGAAGAGGTTACTTTAAGG
>JAEYRC010000327.1 GCA_023409675.1 Bacteroidota bacterium | reverse complement strand
AGCTTCACCTACCAAAACTTTGCGCCGCTCAATGTACCTCAAACGCACATGGGATATATGACTGAAGACCGGACCATGTTTGTATCAATGACCACTCTCTTTCCGGATTACGTTGCCAATATATCGGTAACCGAAATCACCGCCGATTATATGAAGGGTACCTTCAGCGGCAAATTAACCAACGAAGACTGGACGGCCAGTATCACCATAACCAATGGAGAATTTAAACTTAAAAAAGCGCGCTAACCAATCTACAGCATAGGGTATAGAATTTCCCACACATTATCCGCCAGGATATGGTGCCCTTCAGCCGTTGGATGGATGCCATCCTGCTGGTTCAACGCTGTTTCTCCACCAACGCCTTCGAGTATAAAGGGTATAAGGCTTACCTGGTTCTCACGAGCCAGATCAGTGAATACATTTCTGAATTGTTCTGAGAATCGGCTGCCCATATTGGGCGGAACCTGCATTCCGGCCAGGATGATCCGGGCAGATGGATATTTTTCCTTTACCTTATCCATGATAGCCTGCAGGTTCTTTTTGGTTTCATCGGGTGAAATGCCCCTCAGTCCATCATTTGCGCCCAATTCGAGCACAAAAATATCTACCGGCTGACTCAGGATCCAGTCAATTCGTCCAAGTCCCCCGGAAGATGTTTCACCACTTACTCCCGCGTTAACCACCGTATAATTCAATTTTAATGAATCAATCCGGTGTTGAATCAATGCCGGAAATGCCTGATTGGGTTCAAGTCCGTACCCGGCAGTTAAACTGTTGCCATAAAACACGATCGTTTTAGCCTTTGCCTGCTTCGCGGTTGAATCGGCCGACGTTTTTTCCTGCGCTCCCACCGCTGCTGATTCCTGTTCAGGTTCTGAAGAACAGGATACAAGCGCAATAGCGAAAATTAAAAATGCCGCCACCACAACATGAGATTGCACGATCGATTTGAGTATTTTATAAAACATTGAACAGTTATTTAAGGCTTATTCCGTTATTTTTACTTTTCAGTGCCCGATGCGGGCCCTGCTATTATTCAGGCAAATTAAATCAAGTTTATTGGAAAACATACTCCGTGCAGAAGCACTTGGGAAGCAATACGATGGTGCCGGACATAAACTGACCGTTCTTGAAGATATTAATTTCTCCATTGCAAAGGGTTCTTCCATGGCGATTGTAGGTCCATCGGGCAGTGGAAAAACTACGCTTTTGGGCATTTGTGCCGGCCTGGATAATGCCAGTTCGGGCAGGGTTACCCTCAACGGTCAGGTGCTGAATGAATTGAGTGAAAATGAACGCGCCCGCCTGCGCAACCGCTCTGTAGGATTTGTTTTCCAGAATTTTCAGCTTATGCCCACGCTCACCGCGGTGGAAAATGTAATGGTACCCCTGGAGCTGCGGGGTGAAAAAAATATTCGTTCACGCGCGCTGGAATTATTGAATAAGGTAGGACTTTCCAAACGAGCGGGACATTATCCCAGTCAGCTTAGTGGCGGGGAACAGCAACGGGTATCACTTGCCCGGGCATTTTCCAATAATCCGGCAATTTTATTCGCGGATGAGCCTACTGGTAATCTTGATGATGAAACCGCTGAAACAGTGGTTCGGTTGATCTTTGATATGAACAAGGCCTTCGGTACAACCCTTGTACTGGTAACCCATAACCCCGAACTCGCGGCCATGACCGATCGCATCCTGCGCCTGAAAGGCGGCCGTATCATCGAAGACCGGTATACCAATAATGCTACCGTAAATGCCGGAAATCTTTAGCATATGCAGGAACAACGATCTATTACGCTGGGATGGCTGCTGAAAATGGCCTGGCGCGACAGCAGAAAAAACCGCTCGAGATTATTGCTTTTCATTTCCTCAATTATTCTTGGAATCGCTGCGCTGGTTGCGGTGTATTCCTTAAGCGATAATCTTCGACGCAATGTAGACCTGCAGGCCGCCGCATTGCTGGGCGCTGACCTGGAAATTTCCGGCAACAAACCCGCTACCGATACACTGGTACAATTGCTGGATTCCATCGGAGGCACCCGTGCTGAAGAACGGAATTTCGCCTCCATGATCCTGTTCATGAAAGGCAATGGATCGCGTCTGGTTCAGATTCGTGCGCTGGGTGGAGATTTCCCGTTTTATGGCGACCTGGAAACCACGCCTTTAGCTGCAGGAAAAACATTTCGGCAGTCGAGGCAGGCTGTTGTTGATCAAACGCTGATGCTTCAGTTTGAAGCGGAGAATGGCGATTCCGTACAGATCGGTAACCTCCACTTTGGCATTGCGGGAACACTGAATAAAGCACCCGGACAAACCGGTCTTTCTGCTTCGGTTGCGCCTGCTGTTTATATACCACTCGAATACCTCGAACAAACCGGATTGTTGCAAAAAGGCAGTCGGATCAACTACAAATACTATGTAAAACTACCGGAAGGCACTGATCCCGCGTTTTTCAATGAAGCTTTTGATGAGCGGATTGAAGCGATGGGATACGATTTGGAAACCGTTTCTTCACAGAAAGAAGATACGGGCCGAACCTTCCGCGACCTTACCCAATTTCTATCCCTGGTAAGTTTTATCGCGCTACTGCTGGGCTGTATCGGCGTAGCAAGCGCCATCCACATTTACGTGCGGGAAAAATTTGGAATGATCACTATCCTTCGCTGCCTCGGGGTTACAGCAGCGCAAACATTTCTCATCTTCCTGATACAGATCATTGGCGTTGGATTGATCGGTTCCATGATCGGCGCGGCGGTCGGTGCAGCCATTCAGCATTTTCTTCCCGTATTGCTGAAAGATTTGCTTCCTATCAATATCGTAACCTCCATATCCTGGCCGGCCATCTGGCAGGGTATCATGGTTGGCGTAATCATTTCAGTGTTATTCGCGCTCACTCCGCTGCTGGCTATCCGTAAAATATCGCCCCTGAATACTCTTCGGGTATCGTTTCAACCGCCTTCGCGCCGCATTGATCCATTGCGCTGGCTGGTATCACTGCTCATACTTGGATTTATTTTAGTGTTCACCTACATACAGTTGGGCCGCTGGGAAGAAAGCATTACCTGGACTGCAGGTATCGTTATTGCCTTCCTGCTGTTGTCGGGAATGGCCTCTTTACTGATGAAACTTGTCCGCCGCTTCTTTCCCGAATCCTGGAGTTACCTCTGGCGGCAGGCATTGTCGAATTTGTTCCGGCCCAACAATCAAACCGTTATACTAATTGTATCCATTGGGCTGGGTACCGCTTTTATCAGCACCCTTTTCTTTGTACAAACTATTTTGCTTAACAGGGTAACGCTGTCAACGGAAGGCAATCAACCGAATATGGTCTTGTTCGATATCCAGTCTGCACAGCGGGATTCTGTGCTGACCCTTGCCCGTGAAGAGAACTTACCGGTGAATGGTACCGTTCCGATTGTAAATATGCGACTGGAAAAACACAACGGACTAACCCTGGCACAGGTTCAGGAAGATACGGCGAATCAGCGCCGGACCTGGTTGTTTAATCGTGAATACCGCGTAACCTACCGGGATAGCCTGACCGAACATGAAAAAATAACGGATGGTGAATGGAGCGGAACCGTGGGTGATGATGGTATCGCGCGTATTTCAATAGAGGAAGGTTACGCGAAGCGCAACAATATTGCCCTGGGCGATAAAATGCTGTTCAATGTACAGGGTGCGCTGGTGGAAACAGAAGTGGGCAGTTTCAGGGAGGTAGACTGGAACCGGATACAAACCAACTTCCTGGTGGTTTTTCCCGCAGGCATCATTGATAATGCGCCCCAGTTTCATGTGCTGCTGACCCGGGTGGCTTCTCCCGAAAGTTCAGCACGGTTTCAACAGGCTGTGGTGCGCAACTTTCCCAACATTTCAATTATCGACCTTGGACTGGTGTTGCGGGTACTTGATGATATTTTTTCCAAAATCGGATTTATTATACGCTTCATTGCCGGGTTCAGCATCCTGACCGGTTTATTTGTATTGATCGCATCGGTATTGATCAGTAAATATCAGCGTATACAGGAGAGTGTTTTGCTGCGAACGCTGGGCGCGGTAAAACGCCAGATCTTCATCATTTCCGCATTGGAATATTTCTTCCTCGGGGCGCTGGCAGCAGGAACCGGCATCTTACTGGCATTCGCCGGAAGCTGGGCACTCGCCGAATTTACATTTGAAACCACCTTCACCCCTACACTGTTGCCGGTATTGATCCTTTTTTTGGTGGTTTGTTCGGCAACTGTCGCTATTGGACTGCTGAATATTCGTGATGTCGTCAACAGGCCTCCGCTGGAAATTCTTCGAAAGGAAATATAAATTCGGGAATTGTAAATTAGCTTGACCTGGGATATTATCAGGATAAAGCAGACCGGTTCGTATCAGAAAGATTTTTATGATTTCCGGCGCGACTGTATCTTCGGGATTCAACGAAAAAGCCCCTGTAGAAACAGGGGCCGTCTAACGATTGCTTGCCATATGAAAAAAAAGGTAGATCAGTTTAATTGGGCTGAAGAACAGCCTTTTGCCGGATGGTAATCTAAATTGCCTTAGCGAATGTTGTTTTACTGTTCCGGTAATGCAAATATAATTTGCTATTTCACGTCTTCAGCTCCAATAAACGCTTGCTTTCATTATGTCAAAAATGACATAAAAATGTTAAAACACCGATCTGGCCTGATTTTGAGGAGAATCTAATAATTATGCCCAATCGTTATTCCGATACATTATTTCAACTGATACATTCCCTTGAAAAGGCGGAAAAAAGGCATTTCAAATTGTATATCAACCGGAATTCCGCCAAAGTTGACCTGAAAGTGGTGCAACTCTTCGATGCGCTTGATAAAATGAAAGATTATGACGAGCGTCTGCTCCTGAAAAAACTGCAGGGCATTGAAAAACCACAGTTGTCTAACCTCAAAACGCATTTATACAAACAGTTGTTAGCCAGTTTGCGGCTGCTCAAAAGAGCCGAGAACCTGGATTTTGAATTGAATGAACAGTTAGATTATGTGCGGATCTTATATTACAAAGGCTTGTACCTGCAAAGCCTCAAACTGCTTGATAAAGTAAAAGAGCAGGCTATTCAGTACCACCAGGATTCTATCCTGATCCAGGTGATCTCGCTGGAGAAAAAAATTGAAACCCTGCACATCACCAGAAGTATTCAGCCGAAAGCCGACAACCTGGCTGTTGAAGCCATAGAAGTGCATAACCGCCGGAAAACCATCACCCAGCTTTCAAATCTCGCCCTGCAATTGTACAGTTGGTATGTAAAAAACGGGCATGCGCGAAATGAAAAGGATGAAGCCGGCGTAAAGCAGTTTTTCTTTTCCAACCTTCCCGAAAAGGTGCATCAGCAAACCGGTTTTTATGAGCGGTTATACCTCTGTCAAAGTTATACCTGGTATGCTTTTATCCGCCAGGATTTTCTGATGTATTACCGCTATACACAAAAATGGGTTGACCTGTTCAGGGAGGAACCTAAGATGATCGGCGTTGAAACAGGTCATTATATCAAAGGAATGCATAACCTGCTGAATGCGCATTTCGACCTGAAGAATTTTCAGAAATTTGAAATAGACCTTAAGGCATTTGAAGATTTCGCGGAAACAGCGGCGGTGACACATCACTATAATTTCAGGGTTCAGGCCTTTGTTTATATACAAAGCGCTAAAATCAATCAGCATTTTATAAAAGGGACATTCCGGGAAGGATTAGCCCTGGTACCCGACCTGGAAAAGCAACTTGAAGAATTCGCGCTCTATCTCGATAAACACCGCATACTGGTCTTCAACTACAAGATCGCCACATTATATTTTGGCAGCACCGATTATAGCCGTTCTATCGATTACCTGCAACGGATCATCAATGATCATGTTGACTTGCGCAATGACCTGCAGTGCTATGCCCGCCTGCTTCACCTGCTGGCGCATTATGAACTTGGGAATTATTCCCTTATGGAATCACTCACCAAATCGGTATATCGCTTCATGGCGAAAATGGAAAATCTTACCGTAATTGAAGAAGAAATGTTCAAGTTCTTGCGGGCATCCTTTACCCTTTCACGCCATAAGATCAGGCAGGAGTTGAAAGCCTTTCTGAAAAATATAAAACACCTCGAAAAGAACCGTTTTGAAACGCGCTCATTTGCTTACCTGGATATTATTTCATGGGTAGAAAGTAAGGTGTATGACAAACCAATGAGCCAGGTGATCCATGAAAAATTCCTTAGAAGTAAAAAGCGGAACTATTCGTAATTTAACAATACGCTACCCCATTTGCGCATTTCTGGTAATTCTCTAAACTCAAAACACTGCTATATGTTAAAAACCTTTTGGTGCATCCTGTTCAGTATGCTGCTTACAACACAGGCACAGGAAACCCTGCTTTTACGTCACCCTTCGGTTCACGAAAACCGCATTGCCTTTGCCTATGCCTCAGATATCTGGATCAGTTTAGTAGACGGCTCGCAATTGCGCCGGCTTACCGTTAATCCGGATGTAGAATTCAACCCCATTATTTCACCAGATGGAAAATGGGTTGCGTTTACCGGAAACTATGCCGGCAACAATGACGTATATGT
>JAEYRC010000316.1 GCA_023409675.1 Bacteroidota bacterium | reverse complement strand
AAAAATCCTGATGTTTACCCTGAGGGATATTGTTAAAAATCAGGTTGCATGAGATTTGCCCGTGCTATGGATATGCGCCTGTTCATGGCAAAATGTGAACCCATAAGATGATAAGCATCTCATGTTTGTTAGGGAAATTGCTACTAAGGCTGATAGCAGGTGAGTGCTTAGATTTGATAATACAATTAAAGCAATGCGGGGCTTAAATTATTGAAGGCAGTAAGGGGTATTAGAAGAAGTCATAATTGATTGGTTTTTCATATCTCATTGGTTATCAAATATTTGCTAATCTACCAGTTGTTTGCTGCCCTGCGGGCCCTCCCTCCCCCTCCTCCAACACACCATGAAATCGCATACCTAAAGCCCTCCCCTTAAGGACCTTCTCAACTCCTCTTTACCCTGCTTCCCCAAACGACCGGTATCCTTCCGGAGAAAACAGAATCATTACCATATGTTGCAGATACTGCAAACCTACATTTCAATTTTCCCCAATACAAGGCAAAAACCTGGCTTATGCACCGTTTTAATACTCCGTAAAATCGATATAAAACCCAACGCTGATATTTACTCATTCGTCGGCCATCCCTTATCAGCAGTTCCTGTAATTTTTTTTTTTTCTCCGCAGAAAACAATACATTTGCATCGGAAAAATGATCAGACAGAAGGGAACGACGACCGTTCCCTTCTTTATTTCTTATGAATAGCGACGCACTGGTAACGACAATTGAAAATAAAGTGGCGGAGTTGCTGCAGGCAGATCCGTCGGTGTTTCTCCTGGATATTAAAATCAAACCATCAAATAATATCCGTGTTTTTCTGGATGGCGATGCCGGAATACCGATAGAAACCTGCGCCATAATTAACCGGGCACTGTATAAGGAGCTGGAAGAAAGTGGAATGTTTCCTAATGGCGATTTTTCACTGGAAGTTTCTTCTGCCGGTCTCGAGGAACCTCTCAAACTATTGCGGCAATACCGCAAAAATATCGGCAGAAAAGTTGATGTTGTTTTGAACAGTGGAGTGAAAACATCCGGGAAATTACTGGAGGTGACCGAAACCGGTATTGTCGTGGAAGAAACCCGGGGTAAGAATAAAAAACAGGAATTGATTCAGCATAACATTTCCTTCGAAGAAATAAAATCAACAAAAATTCAAATTGTATTTTAAATACCCCGGCCCACCGGGTTTTTGAAATTGTAGACCTATGGCAAGTATTAATCTGATAGACGCGTTTCAGGACTTCAAAGAAGCTGAAAACATCGACCGACCTACGATGATGAAAGTTGTAGAAGATGTATTCAAAACCCTGTTGCGCAAAAAGTACGGCAGCGATGAGAATTTCGACGTAATCGTTAACGCCGAAAAAGGCGACCTGGAAATCATGCGCAGACGGATGATCGTGGAAGATGGCGCTGTCGAGGATCCCCTAGCAGAAATTGCCTACAGTGATGCGGTTAAAATTGAACCCGACTTTGAAATAGGTGAAGAACTGTATGAAGAAGTGAATATGCTTGACTTTGGCCGCAGAGCAATCCTGGCCGCCAAGCAAACCCTTGCCAGCCGCATCAGCGACCTGAAAAAGAATGTGCTGGTGAAGAAATATGGCGACAGAATCGGCGAGATCATCAGCGCTGAAGTTTATCAGGTTTGGAAAAAAGAGATCCTCTTGCTCGATGAAGAGGGTAGTGAACTGATTCTTCCTAAATCCGAACAGATTCCTCAGGACTATTTCAAAAAAGGGGAAACCATCCGTGCTGTGGTGAAGAAGGTTGAACTGAAGAATAACTCGCCCGTTATTATTCTCTCGCGCACCTCCCCGCTGTTCCTGGCGAAACTGCTCGAAATTGAAGTTCCCGAAATTTTTGACGGTCTGATCGTTATCAAAAAAATCGTACGGGAACCGGGCGAACGTGCCAAAGTAGCGGTAGAATCATACGATGACCGCATCGATCCGGTCGGCGCCTGCGTGGGAATGAAGGGCAGCCGTATCCACGGCATCGTACGCGAACTGAAAAATGAAAATATTGATGTAATCAATTATACCAATAATATCCAGTTGCTGATCCAGCGCTCGCTGACACCATCGCGCATCACCAGCATGGAACTGGATAATGAGAAGATGCACGCGAATGTTTACCTCAAAGCCGATCAGGTTTCGCTGGCAATTGGTAAGAAAGGGGTTAATATTAAACTGGCCCAGGAATTGACGGGCTACACCATTGATGTATTCCGCGACGCGGAAGGAGAGCAGCAGGAGTTTGATATCGACCTGGAAGAATTCAGCGATGAGATTGAAACATGGGTGATTGATGAATTCAAACGCATCGGTTGCGATACCGGACGCAGTGTGCTGGCGCTGACAGCAGAAGAGCTGGAAAGAAGAACAGACCTGGAAAAGGAAACAATTGAAGATGTTCGCAGAATTCTGAAAGAAGAATTTGAACAGGAATAATTAACCTGCTATAATCAGGATTATTCCTTATATTATATTGATGGGCCAGAGCCCGCAAAAAAGTTTTAGCAGCCTAACAGCTATTAAAACAAAAAAATTGTCTTAAAAATACGAATGGCAGAAACTACGACACCCAGGTTAATGGCAGCAGCCAAGGAGTTTAATATCGGTAAGGATACACTGATGGATTTTTTGGTGGGCAAAGGTTTTAACAGTGAAGACCTGAAACCCACGTCTAAGCTATCAGAAGAAATGTATCATGCCCTGCAACAGGAATTTCAGAGCGATAAGGTTGCCAAACTCAAAAGCGATCAGATAGATCTGCCTAAAGGCAGTACAGAAGTTCGCCGTAAGAAAGAGGATGAGGCGGTATTATTCCGTAAGGATACCAAAAAAGCAGAACCCGAGCCGGTAAAAGAAGAGCCTGTTGCGCCCGAACCGGAACCAGCTCCTGTTGAAGAACAAAAACAAATTGAAGAAATTCCGGTTGAAGAAAAGCCCGAAGCGGCTCCGGCAAACATTTCCGTACCGGAACTGGAAGGACCTAAAGTGCTGGATAAGATCGATTTGTCTGCCATAGATTCATCCACCCGGCCGAAAAAATCTGCTCCTAAAAAGAAAGATGAACCGGCTCCGGTTGAGGAACCAGTCGCTGAAGATAAGGCAAGCGAAAGTGAAGCAATTACCGCTCCTGAAACCGTATCCGCTGAGACAACCGCTGAGGAAGTTATAGAAACTGTTGAGCAACCCGTTGCGGAAGCTCCGGAAACTCCGGCAGAAGACACCACCGTTCAACCCGAAGCGGAGCAAGCCTCCCTGCAACCCGGTGATTCAGTAGAACAGGCCCCACTCATCTCAAACATACGGGCACAGAAACTTGAAGGCCCTAAAATATTGGGTAAAATAACCCTTCCGGTTCCACAGGATAACCGGGCGAAACCATCTGAAGAAAAGCGGAAACGTAAACGTATTCCGATTGAACGTAAGGATACTTCCGCCCCAAGACCGGAACTGTTTAAAAGAAAAGAGGGCGACCGTCCTGCTCCGGGAGCGCGTGGCGCCGGAGCCAGAGGGGGCCGAACCGGTACAGGTCGCCCTGCCCGTACCCCATTTGCCTCCAGGGAACAGAAGGAAATCGATAAAAAAGAAATTCAGGATAAGATCAAGGAAACCCAGGCCAAGCTGGCTGGTTCGGGCGGTCGCGGTAAAAGCCTTAAGGCTAAATACCGCAGAGCCAAACGGGATGAGATGGCTGAAATGGCTGGATCTGAAGATATGCAGGATAATAAGCTGCAGTTGACGGAATTCATCAGCGTTAGCGAACTCGCGAACCTTATGGATGTCACTTATGCCGATGTTATCGGTAAGTGTATGGGACTGGGGCTGATGGTGTCTATCAACCAACGCCTTGATGCTGAAGTTATTGAGCTGGTAGCCAATGAGTTCGGGTATGATGTTGAATTTATCGACATGGAAACCCAGCTCGAAATGGAAGAACTGGATGAAGAGATCGACACCGAGGGGTCTGAGCCAAGAGCGCCGATAGTTACCATCATGGGTCACGTCGATCACGGTAAAACCTCTCTGCTCGACTATATCCGCAGCGCAACGGTAGTTGCCGGTGAGGCCGGAGGTATTACTCAGCACATCGGTGCCTACGAGGTAACGCTGGAAAATGATAAACATATTACCTTTCTCGATACACCCGGTCACGAAGCGTTTACAGCCATGCGTGCCCGCGGTGCCAAAGTAACCGATATAGCGGTAATTGTTATCGCGGCCGATGATGCCGTGATGCCACAAACCCGGGAAGCCATCAGCCATGCTCAGGCTGCCGGGGTACCTATGATCTTTGCCATCAATAAAATTGATAAGGA
>JAEYRC010000300.1 GCA_023409675.1 Bacteroidota bacterium | reverse complement strand
GTCAATTTCGTTGAAGCGGTGAATGACGATGAAATTTTCGTTCGTACCTACGAACGTGGTGTAGAAGCTGAAACACTGAGTTGCGGAACCGGTGTAACGGCTGCCGCACTTGCCAATCATCATAAAGAAAATGGCTTCAATGAAGTCATTGTGCATACAAGGGGAGGCAGGCTGAGTGTGGAATATGACCGGGGTATAAACGATTCCTATAAAAATATCTGGCTTTGCGGAC
The DNA here is from genome assembly GCA_023409675.1 of Bacteroidota bacterium. Classification (GTDB taxonomy): domain Bacteria; phylum Bacteroidota; class Bacteroidia; order Chitinophagales; family Chitinophagaceae; genus Flavitalea. Next base: position 11,478 of record JAEYRC010000300.1, on the reverse strand, counting down.
CCGCGAAGGAAGTTTTTCAGGGCAGGATATCCCTGGATGATTAAATTCGTAAATTATCGGGGTTATGCTGATCAAAGAGAGGAAGCGGCCATACCGATTTATTCTTGTTCTATAATAAATCATCTGCATGATCCAGTATTTTAAACATAGCGAACAAAAGACCATGGCCATCAATAAGCCTGAAAATGGTTCATGGGTCAATGTTGTTCCGCCCCTTAAACTGGAAGAGTTTTCCGAGCTTTCGGAGATACTGGATATTCCGCTCGACTTTCTCAAAGATTCACTGGATATTGATGAACGCAGCCGCTTTGAAGAAGAGGATAATGTGAAACTGGTGGTCATCAAAACACCTACCGAAAACAATTCCTTCAGTGAAAGTGATGCTTATTATATAACCATTCCGATCTGTATAATTCTTACCCATAACCAGATCGTAACGGTGAACTCATTCGATAATGAAGCGATTAAAAAATTCCTGAATACGTTCGAAAACCGCCACTCTGATAAGAAAAATCAGATGGTGCTGAAAATTTTTGAAAAGATCATTCAAACTTTTACCGAAAGCCTTAAAAGCATCAATGTACGCAGGAATATTCTTGAACAGAAACTGTATGCAGCTAACCGTAATGAACAGTTGCTGCAGTTGATGCGTATTCAGAAAAGCCTCGTGTATTTCGTTACCGCGCTGCGCTCGAATGAAGTCATGCTGATGAAGATTGAACGTACTAATTTCCTTGGCCTGAATGAAGAGGAAAGAGAGTTTTTAAATGACCTGATCGTAGATAATTCACAGGCCTTGGAGATGGCCAATATTTATACGAACATTCTCAGCAGCACCCTTGATGCGTTTGCCAGCATCATTGCCAACAATCAGAATGAAGTGTTGAAACGCTTATCGGTCATAACCATTGTACTCACCTTCCCGGTGCTGGTAGCCAGTATTTATGGGATGAACGTTCCTATTCCTTATTCCAACTCACCATACGCTTTTTATATACCGGTATTTCTATCGCTGGTTCTTTCACTGATCATCGGCTGGGTATTTTTGAAAAAGAAACTTTTCTGAAAATGAATGCATTCAATATCCGGGTTTATGGTGTACTGATCACGGAGGAGGATAAGGTGCTGGTGAGTGATGAAATGATCCGTGGGGCACTGATTACGAAGTTCCCGGGTGGTGGACTGGAATTCGGCGAGGGCACCCGCGATTGCCTCCGACGCGAATACCAGGAAGAACTTGATCTATCCATAGAGGTTACAGATCACCTGTACACAACGGATTTTTTTCAGGAAAGCGCTTTTGATCCCGGGAATCAGATCATCTCTATTTATTACAGGGTTCGAGCTCTTGAGCCCATTAAGCCGGTGATCCGTGAGGCCCCTTTTGATTTTGATGCCGCTCAGCTCGAAACTTACCGGCTTACGGGGGAATGCGAAACCTTTCGACTCATACCGCTGCATGAAATTGACCCGCAACATTTTCATCTTCCTATCGATAAAATTGTTGCAGAAATGCTAAAGTCATTCGGTAACCGCAACAGTTTATGAGTATACGGTGGCATTACAGGCCATTATGCCGGTGGAAGCCCTGAATTGCCTGTTGATGAATGAATGCTGCTGAATCAAATGTATTACCTTTGCAAAAATCAACCACACGATGGATATACAACTGAAATCAACGATCGATCTGAATCTGCCGTATAAAGTAAAAGACATGTCACTGGCAGAATGGGGACGCAAGGAAATTCGCCTTGCCGAAGCCGAAATGCCTGGTTTGATGGCACTCCGCCAGGAATATGGCCAGTCAAAACCACTGCAGGGCGCCCGTATCGCGGGTTGTCTGCACATGACCATTCAAACTGCCGTACTGATTGAAACACTGGTTGAGCTTGGCGCTGAAGTACGCTGGAGTTCATGTAATATATTTTCAACGCAGGATCATGCGGCGGCAGCAATTGCAGCAGCAGGGATTGGCGTATTTGCCTGGAAAGGCCAGACTGTTGAAGAAGCAGACTGGTGTATTGAACAGACGCTTTTCTTTGGAAGTACCGACAGGCCCCTCAATATGATCCTTGATGATGGGGGCGACCTTACCAATATGGTTCTGGATAGCTATCCCGAACTGATTCAACACCTGAAAGGTATTTCAGAAGAAACCACTACCGGTGTTCACCGCCTGTATGAGCGCATGGTTAAAGGTACCTTACCTGTTCCGGCGATCAATGTAAATGATTCAGTAACCAAGTCGAAGTTTGATAACTAATACGGTTGTAAAGAAAGCCTCGTCGATGCCATCCGTCGCGCAACCGATGTTATGCTTGCCGGTAAGGTAGCTGTTGTAGGTGGTTATGGTGATGTGGGTAAAGGTTCCGCCGCCTCACTGCAGGGTGCTGGTTGCCGGGTTATTGTAACGGAGATCGACCCAATCTGCGCACTACAGGCAGCTATGGATGGTTTTGAAGTGAAAAAAATGATCGATGCGGTAAAAGAAGCTGACATCATTGTAACAGCTTCCGGTTGCCGCGACCTGATCACAGAAGCACATTTCAGGGCTATGAAAGACAAAGCCATTGTTTGTAATATTGGTCACTTTGATATTGAAATTGATATGGCCTGGCTGAACAATAACTATGGTAATACAAAGGATACCATTAAGCCTCAGGTTGACATGTACACTGTTGAGGGTAAAGATATCATTGTACTTGCTGAAGGAAGGCTGGTGAACCTCGGATGTGCAACAGGTCATCCTTCTTTTGTAATGAGTAATAGCTTTACGAATCAAACCCTTGCACAGATTGAACTGTGGACGAATAACGACCAGTATGCCAATAAGGTATATGTGTTGCCGAAACACCTGGATGAAAAAGTTGCCCGGCTGCATCTGGCTAAAATCGGGGTAGTGCTCGATGAACTGACAGATGCTCAGGCGGATTACCTGGGTATTCCGAAAAACGGTCCTTTCAAAACCGATCTGTACCGGTATTAATTCCGGATATTCCATATCAAAAAAAGGCCTGGTGTATATCAGGCCTTTTTTTTATGCGCTTAACGATCAGTTATTCCGGCAAAACAGTACCACAAGCGAAGAACAGATGTCGACCATCTGCGTATAGGTATGTGGTTTAGTGATAAAACAATTGGCTCCCTTATCATAACACTCGGTCATTTCCTTAGCGGAGTTCGAGGTAGTGAACATGATGACCGGAAGATATTTAAACCGATCATCTCCTTTGATCTTTTCCAGGAGCGCCTTGCCCGACATCACGGGCATATTAATATCCAGCAGGATAAGCAGCGGAAGTTCGGCGGGAGAAAGGCTTTCCAGGGTAGGAAAAATTTTTTCAGCTTCTTCCGATTCAAATACCCTTACGCCCTGATGGCTATCTTTAAAAGCCTGTTCAATTAATTCAAGATCGTCGGGATCATCATCCACAATCCAAATGCTGCAATCTGACATGTCTGGGGGGATTTTCTTTTTTAATTAGTTCGGGCTGTAGCCATTTAAAGATAAGACTAATTATAGTTAAATAAGTTCAATTGCGGTTCCAAAATTCACTATTCCACCGAAAGCTGTTGTCTACGAATTTCATCCTTTTTGCCGGGTATAAATTATATGGAATTGCCGCTGCAGAAGCTGTATTTTTGACCCAGTAAATAAGCATAGATGAAATTGTTTAAATGGCTGGGCATAATTGCGGCTATCGTATTGGTCATATCGTGTTTCTTACCCTGGACCTATCATCCCGACATACAGAAAACCTTTACCGGCTTTTTTTCGGAGAATGCGGTATATGGCCGTCCGGGAATTCTCATCGTAACCCTGGCGTCGATATCCATACTGCTGATACTGATCCCTAAGGTATGGGCTAAACGGATCAACATCTTCATTGTAGGCATACTGCTTGCTTTCGCGATCCGTTGTTTTATGATTTTTACCGGTTGCTATGTAGGCATCTGTCCTGAAAAACAGGCTGGAATATGGATCATGTTATTTTCCACCATCATCTTATTAGCCACATCACTGTTTCCGGATCTTAAACTGAAGCCCGGATCGGGCTCAGCTAAAAAATAATTTCGCTAACAGGAAAGTGCCTCCGGCTGTGAAACCTGCGGTGATCAGCAACCGCACAATGGTTTCTATAGGTTTTTTTCCGATAAACCGACTTCGTAAACTTCCGGTAATCACCAGGGCAACAATGGTGATTAAGGTAGAATAAAGCAGCGCCTGAGCTACATCGGTCAGTAAGAAATAGGGTAGTACCACCAATATTCCCCCGGTAAAGTAGGCCAGCCCGATCACCAGGGCGAATAACCCCGCATTTTTTATGTACAGATCCTGTTGACGAAGGGTTTGTTCCAGTGCCCTGGCCCTTGCTTCTTCCGCGGCTTCCTGTTCATGTTCAGCTTCTCGTCCGATATATTCCTGCATATCCAGGTTAGCCAAAATCTTATCCGTATGCTGTTCTTCCCGGTACTTTTGTTCGGCGTCCTGTTGTACCGTGTTAATGGAATAATATCCACCCAAACCCATAACCACCGCGCCGCCAAAAGCCAGCAATAACCCCGCGAAACCGGTAGTAAAGGCCGATCCGATGATTTGCGCAATGCCAGCGGAAACAGCGAAAGGCACGATCAGGCCGTCACCCAGACCAATAATGATACTCAGGCCGGTGGTATAGGATATGGAAATTCCGGTTCGTGGTGATACCATGATTTTTTATTGGAATCTATTGAGGTTTAATTTGATTGATACTGGTGTAAAACAGCAAGGCTTTTCTCAATGATCGATAGGGCATCATCCACCTGATCTTTTTTTATGATGAGCGGAGGAGAAAACCGGATCTTATCGCCGTGTGTAGGCTTGGCCAGCAATCCATTCTGCATTAATTCATAACAGAGCTTCATTGCTGCATCCTCCTTCGGATGATCGATGACGATAGCGTTCAGCAGGCCCTTTCCCCGTATCGTTGAAATAAATGGGCTGTTCAGCGCCGCAAGTTCCTGGCGGAAATAAGCACCCATCTCCAAAGCATTGGCTGCCATATTTTCCCGTTCCAGCACCTTCAGGGCTTCCATAGCCACCGCGGCGGCCAGAGGGTTGCCACCATAAGTGGAACCATGCTCGCCGGGCTTAAGTGTACCCATGATGTCGTCATCAGCCAGAACTGCCGATACCGGCAGCATTCCACCGCTAAGGGCTTTCCCCAGGATCAGCATATCGGGCCGCACCTCTTCGTGATCGCAGGCGAGCATTTTTCCGGTACGGCATAATCCGGTCTGAATTTCATCGGCCATAAATAATACCCCCGCCTCACGGCAAAGAGCAGCCGCTTTTTGAAGATATCCATCGTCAGGCACCACCACCCCGGCTTCACCCTGGATGGGTTCAACCAAAAAACCGGCTACATGTTCCCGCTTTAACGCTTCTTCAAGCGCCGGCAGGTCGTTGAATGGGATGGCAATAAAGCCGGGCATGTATGGCCCGAATTCCGCTTTTGCCTGCGGGTCTGAACTGAAACTGATGACCGTACTTGTACGACCATGGAAATTCTGCTCACACACCAGTATAACAGCTTTGTTTTCGGGTATCTGCCGGCGTTGGTATGCCCACTTACGGCATAGCTTAAGCGCAGTTTCCACAGCTTCCACTCCCGTATTCATCGGAAGCACTTTATCATATCCGAAATATTGGGTAATAAATCGGGTATATTCAGCAAACTGCCTGCTGTGAAAAGCCCTCGAAGTAAGGGTCAGCGTCGCGGCCTGTTTTGTAAGTGCGCTGAGAATATCCGGGTGACAATGACCCTGGTTTACCGCGGAGTATCCGCTGAGAAAATCCATATATTTCTTTCCTTCTACATCATAAAGAAAAATTCCTGAGCCCCGCTCGAGTACGACCGGCAATGGATGGTAGTTGTGCGCGCTGTATTGTTCTTCAAGCCGGATATAATCAGCGGTTGAAGAAAGTGTATTAATTGTTGTATTCATGTCAATAACATTAGTGTTCAAAAAATAAGTAACTCCGATGCAGTTACTGCATCTTCTATGAATGGCTTTCTGTTAATGACAGGGGTGATCAAGAAAATCCAGGTTGAAGGCTAAGAAGGATGGTATGTAGATTATTCTGGTAATGATCTGCTGATTTTTGTAAAGATACGAATTCCTGCCCTAAGGAAAAACCGGAGGAAGTATTATCGTTGGGGTTTGGTGTATCTTTAACGAAAAAAATGCGGGTCAGCGGTTTTACATATGTACGCAATGGCGAAACTTACGAGTATCCTTACCTGGAAGCGATCAAATCTATCCTGCCCCTGTGCGATGAATTTATCGTTGTGGTGGGAGATTCTACCGATGGCACCCGTGCCGCGGTGGAAGCGCTGAATGACCCCCGAATCAAAATTGTGGATTCGGTTTGGGATACCAAAGACCTGGGTGGCCGCCGGTATGCATTGCAGTCCAATATCGGTCTCGATCACTGCACCGGCGACTGGGCATTTCATATACAGGCCGATGAAGTGGTGCATGAAGATGATTTGGAAGAGATCCGCTCGGCCATGACCCGGTATTTCTCAGATACACGGGTGGAAGGATTTCTGTTCCGCTTTATTAATTTCTTTGGCGACTATGACCATTATGGTCCCAGCCGCAGATTTCATCAGCATGAAGTGCGCATTGTTCGTAACCGTCCTCAGGTGCGCTCGTACAAGGATTCGCAGGGTTTCAGGATCTTCAACAATCCTGCCGATCAGTGGAATGAAAAAGGGCGTAAGCTGCATGTTGTTCCACTCAATGCCCGGATCTTTCATTACAGTCATGCCCGCAACCCCTTCGCGCAACGTAAACGGCAAATTGAATTTGAAAAAGGGTATGTTGATGCCGGGGTAGTGGATTCGAAATATGCGCCGATAAAGGAAGAAGCATACAACTATCAACTGGTAGATTACCTTAAACGATTCGAAGGCACACATCCGGCCGTGATGCGCGAACGCATCGCGAAAAAGGATTGGGAATTCAGGTATGATCCCGCTTATAGCAATATTACCTTCAAGGAAAGAATTATGAAATTCCTGGAAGATCTTACCGGTAAACAATTCTTTATCTACAAAAACTACAAGATCGTAAAACCGTAGTGCGAAGGCAAATTTTGTAGGGGCAGAGTAGGGGTGCTGCTGAACAATGCAATCATTGAAGAGCCAGTACCCGACAGGGTTACATAGCCAGCGCCTTGTTCATACAATTTCAGTTTCAGGGCTGCCAGTTCAGGGTACCGTGCAAATACCGGTTTCTCAAAATCATTCTTAAGAAGGTTCTTCCATTGATGTACAGGCCGGCTGATAATATCTTCCAGGGCCTCATCGGAAGCACTGCATTCAATTTGGGAAAAAGCCCAGGCTGTACTGATATGTATTCCCGGATTGATCAGTAGGATCGACCAGGCCGACAGATCGGGTTGAACCGGCGTTAGCAGTTCACCTCTTCCGCGGCCTATCGATGGTTTGTTCAGCAGAAAAAAAGGACAATCACTGCCAAGTTCAAGCGCGTATGCGGCCAGTTGAGGATCGGGAATATGGAGACGGAATTTTTCATTCAGCAGCCGCAGCGTAAAACTGGCATCTGATGAACCTCCTCCTAGTCCAGCTCCTGCGGGAATTTTTTTATGGAGATGCATTTGAACAGCGGGAAGATCGGGATAGTCGCGGCGAATGAGCTGCCACGCTTTTACACACAGGTTATTTTCAGCAGGAATATCCAGTGCAATGCCGGTGCTGGAAAACCTGACCCCGGATTGTTCTTCGGGATCCTGAATAATTTCCAGCGCGTCGTGGAGAGAAACCGGGTAAAACAGGGTTTCCAGGTTATGATAACCATCCGCGCGTTTGCCCGTTATGCGCAGGCCGAGATTGATCTTAGCATTCGGGAAAGCGATCACGGAAAATGGGTTAAGTAGAGAAATTTCTAGCCGTTCTTGCCCCTGCTGTTGATTTCATCGCGTATGGAAATCGCCCGGATATAATCTTCCTGCTCCAATACTTCAGCTAAGAGGGTATACAGATCGTCGAGTGACAGTGATATCAGGTCTTCAGCACCGTGCGTTTCAGTAGTAACCGCTTCGCGTGCGACCTTTTTCTTTCCGGAAGCATCCTCCATGAGTATTCCGGCGCTTTCCAGGATATTATCGTAGGTATAGATGGGGCAGCCAAAACGAACCGCCAGCGCCAGCGCGTCAGACGTTCTGCTGTCGATTTCTACGGTATCGTGTTCGCTCACACAAAGTAATTTGGAATAGAATATCCCTTCCTGCAAATCACAAATGACGATTTCCTGCAGATCGATAGTGAAGGCAGACATAAAGTTCTTCATGAGATCATGTGTCAGGGGTCTGCTGGGATGCATTTTCTCCAGCGCAACAGCGATTGCCTGCGCTTCGAACCCTCCGATCACGATCGGCAGGCGACGCAATCCGTTGACTTCGCCTAAAACAACGGCATAGGAATGAGTCTGGGTGATACTGTGAGATAATGCAACAATTTCCAACTCTATTTTCTTCATAGCTTCACAAGTTCCGAATCCTTTACGGAAATCCGATGGTCAATGATTTGATTAATAATCACAAACCTACAGGATTTTATTCAAAATGATTTGTTCAAAACCCTGAAATAGAGCAATGACAGATGAAATCCTGGACGGAAAGCAGAATTTTATTTTAGAGTCAGGAAACGCCTTTCAGTTTTTTTACCGCTTCGATCATTTTCGGAACCACCTCAAAAGCGTCGCCAACAATTCCATAATCGGCTGCTTTAAAGAAGGGTGCTTCCGGATCTTTATTGATAACCACGATAACCTTACTTCTGTTGACGCCTGCAAGATGCTGAATGGCTCCGGAGATGCCAATGGCCATGTATAAATTCGGAGCAATGGCCAGTCCGGTTTGACCTACATGTTCATGATGCGGCCTCCAGCCGGCATCGGCAACGGCACGGCTGCAGGCAGTTGCAGCCTGTAATAAACCGGCCAGTTCCTCAATCATACCCCAGTTTTCAGGTCCTTTCAGTCCTCTTCCGCCACTGATCACCCGCTCCGCTTCACTTAGGGGTATTTCACCCTCCACTTTATCGGATTTGGTCACCCGTATGCGGGCTTCTCCCGTGTTGTAGTTGAGCGGAGTTACGGTAGCGCTGCCTTCACCCTGGCTTACAGGGTAAGCATTCGGATTTAAAGCGATGATCTTTTTATCGGTTAGAATAGATACGTTGGCAAAAGCTTTTCCACTGAAAACGTTCTTACGCACAACAAATCCATTCGACGTATCCGGAAGTGCTACAGCGCCGGAAACCAGGCCTGCTTTCAGCCGGATCGAAAGCCGTGGAGCCAGCGCGCGGCCATTCATATTATTGGAGAGTACCAGAACGGTAGCGCCCGATACTTCCATAGCTGCAGCGATCGCATCGGTAAATAACTGCGAATCGAGGTCATTAAGTGCTGGTTGAGTAGCATGCCAAATGGTTTTTAAGCCATAAGCGCCTAATGCCGCAGGATCAGCGTCTGATTCGCCCAGCAATACACCATCGGCAGCAACGCCAAGCTGTTCGGCCAGTTTCACCCCATAGGAGATTGCTTCATAGGATGTTTTCTTAAGTTGTTTATCGGACTGGTCGATGAAAATTAAAACTGACATATAATGAGGTATAAAATGAGTTAAAGAATGTAGATCAGATTACCCGGGCTTCTTCATGTAATAAGCGGATCAGTTCAGCCGGATCATCGGGAGATACCAGTTTCACCCCCGCTTTTGGTGGCGGTGTTTCAAAAGATTCGATAGCCGTATACGCTTCCGCTTCCACCGGCTCTTTAACCGTAAGGGGTTTTGTACGCGCGCCCATAATTCCCTTCATATTCGGTATACGCTGCACAGCCATACCTTTCTGGCAACTCACCACCAGCGGCAACTGAACTTCTGCGGTTTCCTCACCACCTTCAATTTCCCGAACCACCGTGGCCTTACTGCCTTCGAGCTGCAATTGGGTAGCCAGACTAACATAGGGATAGCCCAGCAACTCGGCCACCATACCGCCGATAGCGGCATTGTTGTAATCGATGGTTTCCTTTCCGGTAAGGATCAGGTCGTAACCCCCTTCCTGTGCAATCGCGCCGATCTGCCGCGCAACGACCGATGTGTCGGCAGATTGTACATTCACCCGGATCGCTTCATCACCTCCAAGCGCAAGCGCTTTGCGGATGATCGGATCATTGTCGGCTCCCCCGACATTTATCAGGTGAATAATTACAGAAGGATCTTTTTCCTTAAGCTCAATAGCCCTGACCAGAGCATACCATTCATCGTATGGATTGATGATCCACTGCACACCAGCCTCAGCGAATTTCGTATTGTTATCGGTGAAGGCTATTTTTGCCGTGGTGTCGGGTGTTTTGCTGATGCAAACCAGTATTTTCATATAGAAGTATTTTGAAATAAAGTTGTTTATGCAACTATTTGAGTACAAACCAAAGAAAAATTTTGGTAATAAACAAATAAGTCGCCCAATTTTCGGTTAGAAAGAATCATGGAATAGCGGGCATGGAGTATTGGGTATTTTTTAAATAAAAGAGTAGGAAATGGACCGAATTGAAAAGCTGAAGGAATTTTTGGTAAAATCACCCACTGATTCATTTATTCAGCATGCGCTGGCCCTGGAGTATATTAAGATCGGCGACGATATATCGGCGAGAACGCTGTTCGAACAGTTACTGTCAGCGAATCCCGGATACGCCGGATCATATTATCATTTGGGAAAACTTCTGGAACGAAATGGGGATATTGAAAATGCCATCCGTATTTATCGGCAGGGCATAACTGCAGCAAAAGGAAGCGCTGACCTGCATACCCAGCAGGAATTACAGGCAGCATTACTTGAATTAACCGACTGACGCGCACAATAATCGTCTTACATGAGTCAACTCCGGGAAAGGTTTACGCGGCATATACAGGATGAGCAGTTGCTGGATAAGCGTATGGATATACTGCTGGCCTTCAGTGGGGGCGTTGACTCCGTTGTTCTCGCTCATTTGCTGCAATCCACCGGCTTTACTATCGTGCTGGCACATGCGAATTTTAATTTGCGGGCTGAAGAGAGCCTGCGCGACCAGGAATTTTGTATAAATTTTGCTGGCCGCCATGGATTATCCATTCGAACCACAGCCCTGGATGCGGGTGAATATGCTGCACAACACCGGGTTTCAATTCAGGTGGCCGCAAGAGTGTTGCGCTACCAATGGTTCGATGACCTGATGCGGGATCCCGGATTATTCGAACAGGGTCAGGGGCGGTATCGTCGATTGCTCACCGCACATCATGCAGATGACAATATTGAAACGGTTTTGATGCATATTTTCCGGGGTACCGGTATCCGGGGTATGCGCGGTATGCTGCCGGAGCAAAACAATATCCTGCGTCCATTGCTTCCTTTTTTTAAAGAGGAG
>JAEYRC010000285.1 GCA_023409675.1 Bacteroidota bacterium | reverse complement strand
GTGTAGGCATGCCATCGGTTCCGCGTGGCAGCAGCCAGGAATACCTGCGTTCTGTTGTCCGTCGCGAACGTAAAATTGAACTGGCCATGGAAGGTCGCCGGCTTTTTGATATCCGCCGCTGGAGAATAGCTGAAGAAGTAATGAATGGCCCGCGCTATGGTAACAGTAAAACGAGTTTCCTGGTGCAGCCCCCGACTTTAGATGAAAATACCACGCCGGATTATTCGGGTATTCCTAACCGTAATATTTTACGGGTGGTTGAAACGATGGTCTTCGATCCTGCCAAACATTACCTGTGGCCCATTCATCCGGTGGAACTGCAAACCAATACCGCATTGGTGCAAAATCCGAACTGGTAATTTGTACCCGATTCAAAGAATGATTTAAAGGATTAATGTTAATATTAAGAACAGGTCTGCCCGGAATACGCAATACTACACTGAAGTAACAGTACCGTATATCCCGGGTTAGAAATAAATCGCACGATTAAGATCAAACAGTTAGGAAATGTATCATGAATAATTATAATCGAATGAAAAAACAACTCTTATGCCTCCTGCTGATGCTGATGAGCATCATTACAATTGCCCAGCAACCCTATCAAAAACCGGCCCTGGAAAATAAGGATTCGTGGTCGCTGATTATGATCCCCGACCTGCAGAATTATGCCAAATGGAGCCGCAACCAGCCCATTATGGATCTGATGACCGCATGGATTACAGACAATATCGATACCCTCAATATCAAAATGGTGATGTGTGTTGGCGATCTGGTCCAGAATAATGAAAAACTGGCTACTGATTACGACGGCGATCAGTCGACCCAGCGTCAGTGGGAAGCCGTATCAAAAGCTTTTGCAAAGCTGGATGGAAGGGTACCCTACATCGCCGCTACCGGAAATCATGACTATAGTGTTGACCGGAATGGAAAGCGAAGCTCACGCTATGGTGAATTCTTCACGGTTGACCGGAATCATTTAAACCATAAATATCTTGTACAAAACACCCGCAGTGAAGATGGTCAGCAAACGCTCGAAAATGCCGCTTATGAAATCAAAGGGCTGCATGGGAAAAACTATCTGTTTATGACCCTGGAATTTGGTCCGAGGGATACCGTTCTTACCTGGGCAAAAAAAGTTGCCGCGCTGGAGCAGTATAAAGATCACCGGATCATAATCATGACCCACAGTTACCTGAATAATAAGGATCAGCATATCGCAGGCGCTGTACGGTGGATTTTCTGGGAGCCTTACAATATCAACAACCAGATCCAAAAGGCACCGCATGTTACCCTGCCGTTAGCCAATAACGGCAAACAAATCTTTACCAAACTGGTACAGCCATCGCGCAATATTGAAATGGTGTTGAGTGGGCATATTTCAGGAGAAGGATACCGAAAGGATAATAATGCAGCGGGAAAGCCGGTGCACCAGATCCTGTTCGATTCACAATCGCTGGGCGGTGGCTCAAGAAGTGGTAATGGCGGAGATGGCTGGCTTCGGATCCTTGAATTTATGCCCGATGGAAAGACGGTTAAGGTTAAAACCTTTTCACCGCTTTTTGGCATCTCACCCACATCACAGCATGCGGCCTATATGACTGATGCCCGGAACGAATTTACCATTCAATTTGCCGATTAATAACGGACAGGGATAACCTTATTAGCGCTTTTCGGTTTGACCTTTTATACAAATTTCATGAATTCATCGCAACGCATTGCCGATAAAATGGGCATCCCGCCCTCTCTCCTATCCGGTTACCTGGGTATACTGCTCTTTATGATGGGTGATGGTATGGAACAGGGCTGGCTGAGCCCTTACCTGATTGAAAAAGGAATGAGTGTACAGCAAACCGCGACACTCTATACGGCCTATGGGGTAACAATAGCCATAGCATCCTGGTTTTCGGGTGTCATGGCGGAATCGTTTACCGCAAAAAAAACAATGCTGATCGGGCTGCTCATCTACCTTGCGGGAACAGCCGGATTCATTGGCATTGGGATGGAAACCCTTGATTTTCCGGTTATGCTGCTGACTTACGCGCTACGGGGCTTTGGTTATCCACTCTTTGCCTATTCATTCCTGGTATGGATATCCTATGTAACACCACCCGCCAAATTAGGCCGTGCGGTCGGATGGTTCTGGTTTGTTTTCACCGGAGGCTTGAATGTGCTCGGCGCCTTTTATTCAAGCTGGGCTATTGAAGCCCTGGGACATATTCCGGCGTTATGGAGCGCGGTATTCTGGGTATTGCTGGGAGCAGTATTTGCCCTGGTCCTCAATAAAGCGCCCTTTCACCGGAATGAAGAAGCTCAAAAAAATAAACTTCGTGAATTAACCAAGGGACTTACCATTGTTCGGGAAGAACCGAAGGTATTAATGGGGGGCATCGTAAGGGTCATTAACACTACCGCGCAGTTTGCCTTCCCCGTGTTCCTGCCGACCTATATGGCGATTTACGGTTTTACCACAACAGAGTGGTTGTATATCTGGGGAACCATCTTCACCAGTAATATCATCTTCAACCTCATTTTCGGATTTGTGGGTGACCGCCTGGGCTGGCGCAACACGATCATCTGGTTCGGTGGAATCGGTTGCGGATTAACTACGCTGTTATTGTACTATATTCCACAATTCACCAGTGGCGCTTACTGGATGGTTATGCTAGCGGGAATTGCCTGGGGCGCCTGCCTGGCGGGTTATGTGCCCTTGTCGGCACTGGTGCCCTCACTGGTGAAGAAAGATAAGGGTGCCGCCATGGCCATCCTCAATTTAGGTGCAGGCTTGGCGGTTTTTGCGGGCCCCGCCATCGTTGGCCTGTTCATAGGACCTTTCGGCAGTGAGGGGGTGATCTGGATACTTGCGGGACTGTACTTTTTCAGCGCCTTCCTGACCCGGTTTATTCAGCTTCCACCTCATGTGCACTACCGACCGACACTGCAGGTTGCCGAAAAGGCCGCGGTATCGTCATAATGAACCACTACCATTACTAATATTCAACATACACGATGAAAGTATTAATAACTGCACCTTATAATGAAAAAGGACTATTTGATCTGCGACAGGATTTGGGAGAAGTGATTTACCGTCCCTGGAAAGAAAACGGTCGTGCCTACACAGAGAATGAACTTGCGGCCTTATTATACGACACAGAAGCGGAAGCCCTGATCACTGAACACGATCATGTCACTGAAAAGGTAATTAACGCCAATGCACACCTGCAGTTTATAGGCGTGTGCCGGGGTACACCTTCCAATGTTTCCCTTACTGCCGCCAGCAGACACCGCATACCGGTATTTTATACGCCGGCACGAAATGCACAGGCTGTTGCCGAAATGTTCATCGCCAACGTAATTAATTTTTTACGAAAGACCATTCCCGCGATGGAATGGTTGCGGCAACGGAACTGGAATGCCGGTGCACACACATCCTATCTTGAATTCAAGGGTCATGAACTGGCGGGCAAAACCATAGGCATGGTGGGGTTCGGCGCTATCGGTCAGCTCATCGCCCGACTAGTTGAAAACTTCCCCTGCAATATTGCATATTATGACCCCTATATATCTGCTGAGGCCTTCCCTTCTTACCGGAAACTTAATCTGGAAGAGCTATTTGCCGAATGCGACATCGTTTCGGTTCATCTTCCGGTAACTGAAGCCACAATTTCGATGATCGACCAGAAGCTATTCTCACTGATGAAACCGGATGCCCTTTTTGTTAATACAGCCCGGGCGGTGGTGGTTGACCGGAAGGCGTTATATGAAGTAGTTTCCCAACAAAAGATACGGGGAGCAATTCTGGATGTTTTTGACAATGAACCACCGGATGAGTTGGATTACCGAATCATTGATCTTCCCAATGTTCTGGCTACACCGCATATTGCCGGTGCAACTTTTGAGGTGGAAGACCATCACGTACGCATTCTTAATGAAGCAATAATACAATGGTTTATTGCAGGCATACGAAATCCCTCCTGTCTTGCCAACAGGGAAATACTTTCCACTAACGTTGATAGTGGAGGACCCGGTTAAATTAAAGCACTCTTGTACGTCATTGCGAGGGCTCTGCCCGTAACAATCCAGTAATTTTATTTGGTTTGATTTGTTTTTCAAGTGCTTCTTAGCCCTTCTGGATTGCTTCGCCTCCGGCTCGCAATGACGAACGCTATTATTTTACGTAATAGCGGGGAGCCTACCAGATTGAAGCACTTTAGAAGCAGGTCAATGCGAGAGTACCGGCCAAATTAAAACACTCTTGCAGCACGTCATCGCGGGGAGCCAGCCAAATTAAAGCACTCTTGCAGCACGTCATTGCGAGGGCTCTGCCCGAAGCAATCCAATAGAATTATTAGTATTTGATTGCTTCCCGTTTTTCTGGATTGCTTCGCCTCCGGCTCGCAATGACGAACGCTTTTGTTTCACGTAATAGCGGGGAGCTGCCAGATTAAAACACACTTGCAGCACGTCATTGCGAGGGCTCTGCCCGAAGCAATCCAGTAGAATTTTTAGTCTTTGATTACGATTGCTTCTCGTTTTTCCGGATTGCTTCGCCTCCGGCTCGCAATGACGAACGCTTTTGTTTTACGTAATAGCGGGATGCCTGACAGATTGAAGCACTCTTTCAAAACGTCATAGCGGGGAGCCTGCCAAATTAAAGCACTCTTGCAGTATGTCATTGCGAGGGCTCTGCCCGAAGCAATCCAGAAATATTATAATCTTTGATTTCTTTTCGAGAACTTCCTAACCCTTCTGGATTGCTTCGCCTCCGGCTCGCAATGACGAAACCTCCGGTTCACAATGACGAATTGTTTCAAAACCACTTACGCCAGCAATCAAGGAACGCGCGCCAGAGGCGCGAAAGGTCAATAGCAACCAGGAAATCCACCATCCGTTACAAGCTCCGTAGGAGCGAAACGAACTGCCTCCATTATTTTGTACTGCTCCTACGGAGCTTGTTGGATAGGGGGTTCGTTTACTATTGACCTTTCGCTCCTCCGGAGCGTGGAGCATCAATTGAAAGATTCAAATGTTTTTGGGGATTGCATCAGTTATTGGTTGACGTCATTGCGAGGGCTCTGCCCGAAGCAATCCAGAAATATTATTAGTCTTTGATTTCTTTTTGAAGCGCTTCTTAGTTCTTCTGTATTGCTTCGCCTCCGGCTCGCAATGACGAACGCGTTTATTTCACGTAATAGCGGGATGCCTGCCGGATTCAAGGACTCTTGCAGCACGTCATTGCGAGGGCTCTGTCCGAAGCAATCCAGTAGAATTATTAGTTTTTGATTACTTCCCGTTTTTCTGGATTGCTTCGCCTCCGGCTCGCAATGACGTCACGGGCAGCATTAGTCAATACTTCTCAGGATTCCTGTTCTTCCGACTTATTAATACCCAGGGCTTCCATGGCAATTTCTGAAGCGATCTGGCTGGCGTCTTTTTTATTGTACGCTTTGGCCTTAGCCACCAGTTTACCATCTACCAGAGCTCCGATGGTAAACAGCCGTCGGCCGCCCTCGATCTTTTCTTCCAGCGTTTCGAATTCCAGTACCTTATTGTTCTTATTGGCCCAGCCGTACAATTTATTCTTATGGTTGATTTCCAGGTTTTCCAGATCATCCATAAAGAAGTGAGGAATGATGATCCGTTTCAACACCCAGAGCTGGGTTTTCTGAAAGCCCTTATCGAGATATATGGCGCCCACCACCGCTTCCAGTGTATTCCCGAAAATCTGGCTCATTTTAAGGGAGTTGTCGAACTTATTAAAGATGGTAACCCGCTTCAGGCCCATTTTGAGGGCAATTTCATTCAGCTTATTGCGGTTCACCATCTTACTGCGCATCTCGGTAAGAAAACCTTCTTCCTTATACGGATAGCGCTTGAAAAGAAAATCAGCTATAATAGCGCTTAGGATCGCATCACCAAGATATTCCAGACGTTCGTTGTTGGAATCGGCTGCATCGCGGACAGAGCGGTGGGTCAGGGCAGACTGATAGAGGGCGGTCTTCCCCGGAGCAAAACCCAGTACATTACGAAGGTTTTGTTTAAAAGCAGCATTGGATCGGTTTCCGAATAGTCGATTCAGTATTCCCACTAACTACAATCTACTGATTTTTTTTAATACATAAACTGCTGCCGGAACATGAATTACGGCGCTTAGTTATCCGTATATTCCTTAACGATTACACAGGCATTATGCCCGCCAAATCCAAATGTATTGCTCAGGGCGGCCCGAATTTTTCGGTGCTGGGCTTTTTCGAAAGTAAAGTTCAGGCGGCTGTCGAGATCCGGATCATCGGTGAAGTGATTGATCGTTGGGGGAACAATTCCCTCCCTTACGGCCATGATACAGGCAATGGCTTCCACTACGCCCGCTGCACCCAGGCAATGTCCTGTCATCGATTTGGTAGAACTGATGTTCAGATTATAGGCATGATCACCAAAGACTTCTGTAATTGCTTTGATCTCTGCAATGTCACCCAGCGGAGTGGAGGTTCCATGGGTATTGATATAATCAATGTCGGAGGGTTGCATTCCGGCATCGTCGAGGGCGGCCAGCATTACATTTTTGGCGCCTAATCCTTCCGGATGCGGAGCAGTGATATGGTGTGCATCTGCGGTGGCGCCGCTACCGGCAATTTCGCAGTAGATCGTTGCCCCGCGCTTTATGGCATGATCAAGGTCTTCCAGGATCAGGGCGCCGGCGCCTTCACCCATAACAAAACCATCACGGTCTTTATCGTATGGTCTGCTGGCAGTGGTATAGTCATCATTGCGTTCGCTAAGGGCCTTCATGGCGTTGAACCCACCTACTCCGGCTTCACTGATCACACTTTCCGCACCTCCCGTAAGGATGATGTCTGCTTTCCCGAGGCGGATCAGGTTAAAGGCCTCCATGATGGCATTGGTTGAGGATGCGCAGGCACTTACCACGGCAAAATTGGGACCCCTGAAACCATGACGCATAGAGATGTGTCCGGCAGCGATATCGAGGATCATTTTCGGAATAAAGAATGGATTGAAGCGTGGTGTACCATCGCCGGAGGCAAAATTGACCACCTCTTCCTGGAAGGTGATCAGTCCGCCAATACCACTGGCGAATACCACTCCCACCCGGTCTTTATTGATATTGTCACCGCCAATACCGGCATCTTTAACCGCTTCATCACTGGCGATCAGGGCGGTTTGTGTAAACCGGTCGAGTTTGCGGGCCTCCTTCTTTTCGAGATAATTCAGCGGATCGAATTGCTTCAATTCACAGGCAAAACGGGTTTTGAACTTAGAAGCATCAAACTGGGTAATCATATTGGCGCCAGATGTACCCGCAATAAGGGCAGCCCAGTATTCGGGCAGTGTATTGCCAATGGGGGTAATTGATCCGATACCGGTAACTACTACTCGTTTTAGTTCCATGAAAACATTTAATCAATGAAAACCCTATACCCTGAACATGGCCGCGAGTTCTGACGACAACAGACCCGGGCATTAGAAAAGATATAAATCCGCCCCGGCTATAACTAAACGGGGCGGATTAAAACATATAACATCTCCTGCGCAGCAGATTATTTTGCGTGCTCTTCCAGATAGGTGATGGCCTGGCCTACAGTAGTGATCGTTTCAGCCTGCTCATCCGGAATAGAGATATTGAATTCTTTTTCAAACTCCATAATAAGCTCAACAGTATCCAAAGAATCTGCTCCAAGATCATTGGTGAAGGAAGCCTCATTGGTAACTTCGGATTCTTCAACGCCTAACTTGTCTACAATAATCTTCTTAACTCTGGTTGCGATGTCTGACATTTTGTTAAAGTTTAGTTACGGCTGCAAAAATATACTATATGATGTAATGGCAATAAATCACCCCGGTTTTATTCTGCCGGAAGAATTTTTATGTTCAATGATTTTATTGTACCATTCCCGCGTTCAGCATATTTCTTCAACCTGAATAATATACCTTTTGTTAACAGGCTAATTTCCTGCAATGATAAACAATTTTCACATTCACCAAATCCTTTTTAACCCGAATTGCCGGCATCGCCTGCACGCATTTTAGCGTTCAAATCCTTATCTTGCAAAAACCTAACCATCCCCCCTGCTATGCCATGGCATTAAAAATTATCGATCACGGTTCGTTCGAATATCAGCAAATGCTCAATTTACGCAATGAGATACTGCGTAAACCCCTTGGCTTGTCGCTGGATACTGAAGACCTTGAAAAAGAAAAGGATGAGGTGCTGATCGGCGCTTTTGAGGATGAAAAAATGCTGGGCTGTTGCATGCTGATCCGCGTGGATGGGCAAACCGTGCGATTGCGGCAGATGGCCGTCCTGAATTCCCTGCAGGGTAAAGGGGTCGGCCGGGCATTAATGCAGTTTGCCGAAAACCTGGCCCGCGATAAGGGCTACCGCAAAATGATCATGCACGCTCGCAAATCTGCCAGCGGATTCTATGAAAAGCAGGGTTATTCCATTCTGGGCGATGAATTTGAAGAGGTGACCGTACCCCATTATGTTATGGAGAAATCATTGGTCTGAATCAACCATAATCACTATTATTCCTGCACCGATAGCAACTCCGGCAATTACCCGCGGTCATTCAGATTTATAATTACCCTTACTTTAAAAAACGTATCGTAAAGGGATACCGGTAGATCCGGTTATCACTGGCTTTGATGGTGGCAATAATAATGAGTATCGCGGCCGCTATTCCCACCAGCCATACAAAAAACAACCCAATGATCGATACAATCAGCACGATCGTTATAATGGCCACAGTAAGCTGAAAATTGATCGATTCCCGGGCATGTTCGGCGATATAGGCCGATTCGTCTTTTTTGATTAGTTAAATGACCAGCGGCCCAAAAAGCCAGCCCACCAGGCATTAGATGTGGCAAAGGATTGCCATAGTGCGTTCGTCGGGAGTGGGCACCGTCAGGGGTTGTTCTTCCCTGCCCATAAATCGATCTGTTGAGGTTGACATATTCAGGAGGTTTTCGTCTTACTAAATGTAAGAAATTCTCCGCTATAACGCAGTATTTTCACCATCAGGCGCTAACCGCCTCAGGCTTTACAACGGCAATCATCCGCTGCAGAAACTGCAGCATATCTTTCATCGAGCGGATATCGTCTACCACAAGCATGAACATCTTACCGGCCTGTTTTAATTTTGCCTTATTGGTTCTCGTTTGAATATAATCCAGTATGCCCCTGAACAATTCGCTTTCGAAATAGGGTGAATCGGCCTTATTGATAAAGTAACATCGCAGGGTGTCCTGTTTCAGGATCATTTTTTCAAATCCTAACTCCACAGCGATTTTTCTGGAACGAACCGTATCAAACAGATCGCTTACCTGCGCGGGAACAGGGCCGAAACGGTCATTCAATTCCTGCTCAAAAGCTTTTAACTCCGATTCATTTTCACTGTTATCCAGTCGGGTATACAATGCGAGCCTTTCGGTAATGCTTTCAACATAATCATCCGGTATCAGGATTTCCAGATCTGTGTCGATGGTGCAATCCTGAACATAATCATCCTGCCGGGTGATTTCCTCTTTGAAGAGATTGCGGAATTCTGTCCGCTTCAGCTCCCGTATGGCTTCATCCAGGATCTTCTGATACATCTCAAAACCAATCTCCGCCATGAACCCGCTTTGTTCTCCCCCCAGCATATTGCCCGCGCCACGGATATCCAGGTCGCGCATCGCGATCTGAAAACCGCTTCCCAGGTCACTGTGCTGTTCGAGTGTTTGCAGCCGCTTACGACTGTCGGCCGGCATCGTACTGATAGGCGGAGCTACCAGGTAACAAAATGCTTTTTTATTGCTTCTGCCCACCCGGCCCCGCAACTGATGCAGATCGCTTAAACCAAAATGATGGGCGTTATTGACAATGATCGTGTTGACATTTGGAATATCTACCCCACTTTCCACGATATTGGTACAAACCAGCACATCATATTTCTTATCAATGAATGCCATGATCCGCTCTTCCAGTACATGACCTTCAAGTTGTCCATGGGCATAGCCAATACTCAGATCTGGACATAAACCCTGGATCATGCCGGTTATTTCCGCCAGCCCCTGCACCCGGTTATGAATGAAGAAAACCTGTCCGCCACGCTCGGTCTCATAATAGATCGCGTCACGGATGAAATCCTGGTTAAAGACAACCACCTCCGTTTGTATGGATTGACGATTCGGTGGTGGTGTATTGATGATGCTGAGGTCGCGTGCTCCCATCAGGCTGAACTGCAGCGTTCTTGGGATAGGCGTTGCCGTTAAGGTTAAACAGTCGACCGTTGTGCGAATGGTTTTGATTTTTTCCTTATGCCCTACACCAAATTTTTGTTCTTCATCAATTACCAGTAAGCCCAGGTCTTTAAACTTCACTTCCTTTCCAAGGATGGAATGTGTTCCGATAATAATATCGATCTTTCCTTCCGCCAGCTTTTGAAGCGTTTCTTTCTTTTCCTTAGCCGATTTGAAGCGGTTGATATAATCAACAGTGACCGGAAAATCTTTTAAGCGCTCACTGAACGTTTTGTAATGCTGAAAAGCAAGGATGGTCGTGGGCACCAGCACCGCGGCCTGCTTTCCGTCGAGGCATGTTTTAAATGCCGCCCGTACCGCCACTTCTGTTTTTCCGAATCCCACATCACCGCAAACCAGCCGATCCATCGGTGATGTTGATTCCATATCCTTTTTTACATCAGCAACCGATTTGCTCTGATCAGGAGTATCTTCATAAATGAAAGACGCTTCCAGCTCATGCTGCATATAATTGTCGGGGGAATGCGCAAAACCGGTCTGGGCTTTCCGTTTGGCATACAATTGAATAAGGTCGAAAGCGATTTCTTTCACTTTCGCCTTGGTTTTATCCTTCAGCTTCTGCCAGGCGTCACTACCCAGCTTATTTACTTTTGGAACCGTTCCTTCCTTACCCGTGAACTTTGAAATCTTATGTAAGGAGTTGATATTTACATATAGGATATCACTGTCTTTATAAATAATGCGTACGGCTTCCTGCACCCGCCCATTTGTTTCGATCTTCTGCAGTCCGCTGTAAATACCCACCCCGTGATCGATATGGGAAACGTAATCGCCCGGTTGTAATTCACGCAGGGTTTTCAGCGTCAGCGCCTTGTTTTTATTATAGGCCTGCTTAACCTTATACTTATGGTAACGCTGAAAGATCTGATGATCGGTATAGCATACCGCTTTTAAGTCTTCTTCGATAAACCCTTCATGTATGGCACCCGCTACCGGAATAAAGCTGATCCCTGCTTTCAGGTCTTCAAATATGGAATGAAGGCGTTCCAGCTGAACGGGATTTTCCGCGAACAACAGCAGGGTGTACCCTTTCGCTTCCCATTTTTTCAGGTCAGCGATAAGCATTTCAAATTGCCGGTTGAAGGCCGGCTGGGGCCGCGTATGAAATTCCAGCACATCGGCACCGGGCCAGGTTTGGCGCGGTCCGAATTCTATGATATGCCGCGATGCCAGTTGATCTTTCAACAGGTCGGCAGTGATGAATTGTTCCGGTTCTATGGCGCTGCGGCGCTGTTCAGATTCTTCGGGCTGGCCGGCAGGCTGGTTTTTAACGGTATCGATGTACAGCATCAGGTCTTCTTCCTGCTGTTGTATCCGCTCATAACTCAACTCCCAGTCTTCTATCC
>JAEYRC010000219.1 GCA_023409675.1 Bacteroidota bacterium | reverse complement strand
CTGAGGGCGCGCATTACCTGCTGAACCAGTTTGCCAATCCGGATAATTACGAAGCGCATTATAAAAGTACCGGTCCAGAAATCTGGCGCGACACCCAGGGGAAAGTCACCCATTTTGTTAGTTCTATGGGGACCACCGGAACAATCATGGGCAGCTCACGATTTCTGAAGGAACAAAACCCGGATGTTCAGATCATTGGCTGCCAGCCAACGGAAGAATCCTCCATTCCCGGCATCCGGCGCTGGGCACCCGAATACATGCCCAAAATTTATGATGCTTCCCGGGTTGACCGCATTATGGACATCTCACAGGAAGAAGCTACCAGCATGACCCGCCAACTGGCGAAGGAAGAAGGCATCTTTGCCGGCATGAGCAGCGGAGGAGCGGCATCAGCAGCTATTCGCCTGGCCGGCGAGCTGCAATCGGGTGTGCTTGTTTTTATCGTTTGCGACCGTGGAGACCGTTACCTGAGCAGTCCGTTGTTTGGGTAACGTATCACCCGCCGTTTTCAGCTATAGCCCGCTGTTTTTCAACCTGGTGCAGGAGTTTATTCATTGCCGGAAAATCACCATAGCTTTTCAGTTGTTTTAAAATGTGGAGCAGCTCATTGCGGATTATCCGGTCATTTCTTCCATAATCCCATATCGGCAAAAGACTGTCACAAAACAATTCTTCTACATCTTTCTCCTGAGTAATGATCCTCACCACCCCATCTTCATCCCGTATGGTATTGTCGGGGTAATGGTTTAGTCGGTAAACCAGGATCTTTGCGATTGACCGCAGACTTTCCAACGCCGTACCCGGATCATTGATGCCGGGGCTCAACGCGCGCAGGGCTACTTCGGTTAGTTGTCCTAATCCATAATAATAACTGAGTTCTATAGACTGTCCACCATGAATATTTACCCTGGAGTGGAGCTGCTCTGTTATTTCTTCGTCTACTGGCCTGGAAACCAGGGCATAGGGATATCCTTTTACGAGGAAATTACCGATTGAAAATGAAAACTGAATGACCAGATCTTTTTCCTTACAGAATTCCAGTAAAGCGTTTTTATCAGCCCCCTGAAAGATTCCACATTCAGGAGCCAAGATTTCCACTCCATTGGTTAAGAAGGTTTGTGAGGTCGGTGGCGTACCCAAACGACAGGTTTTTTCCATGGAATTCACCGTCATCCGGTATATCCGTTGAATGATCGTTTCATACCGAACGGAATTGGTGATGTAATGAAGGAAGTAGATAAACAGAAATATATCTCCTATAGTTAATCCGATCAGTACATATATACTTAAGGCGGGGATGTATAACCCGCTATCGATGTCCCGAATGGTACTGAGTAAAAACAAAGAGTAAACAATTGTACCGATATACACCCCCAGTACGATCTGTTGAAAGCGGTTGCCGATAAGATTATCGAGTACCCGGTTACTCATCTGGGATGCAGCCTGGTTCAGTACAATCATCACCATGGAAAAGCTGAATACCGTTAGGGAGATAATTCCGGCTGCAATTGCAGAAATAATTGACCTTGCCGTGCTCGGATCTCGCAGGCCCAGCCAGCTTAACTTATCCTTGATGGCTTTACCATAAGCTGAATAGTCGAGATACACCATCAAAACGGAAATAATCAGGAACAGTAAAGCGATAATTACCGGGTAAAATGCTATGCTGTTTACTGTTCGCTCGTAGCGAATCCTGATCCATTTGTAGAAATTGTGGCCCATCCGCTACCTGTTCTGTGAACCTTAAAATTAGGGGAATTGCCCCGGAGTGCGCACTATTCATCTGGTATAAACTGAATACGAAACCGGCAGATTATTATCCATCGGGAAACTGATGATTTTAACCCTGATTTTTAATCCCTATCCAAACCATATATACCCTGTTTTCGTACCTTTACTGATGTCCACAATCGCCGAACGTATTAAGGAGCTGACCAGCGTTCAGCACCAGGCGGCAGAAGACAGTCTTATTCCACGAATTACCGGTATCCGAAGCGTGAAAGATTATGTCGCCGTATTGCATTGTTTTTATGGTTTTTTTCATCCCCTGCTGGGGAAGATTCACCAGGTGTTAACCTCACAGGATCTTCCGGATATTGCTCAGCGACGCTCAACAGACCTTATTCAGCTCGATTTACGCAACCTTAACTATCCCGATAACCACATTCCCATCAGCACTGAACTCCCAGGTATCCAATCCACCGCTGATGCTTTCGGAGCTTTGTATGTGGTTGAAGGATCGACACTTGGCGGGAAAGTGATCCGAAAAATGTTGTTGCAGCAAAATGCTGTTCCGCTAACCGAATCCTGCCTGAATTTCTTCGATGCGTACGGTCCGGAAACGGTAAGCCGCTGGCGCAGTTTTCAACAGGCGCTAAACAGGCAGCCGGATGCGGAACCCATTGTATCCACCGCACAACAAACATTTACATTATTTAATACCTGGATTAATCAAACCATATGATAAATGCGTCTCTGCCGGTAGATGAAAGTTTCTGCGGGAAAGTAGCCCTGCATAAAACCAACCTGATTCAACCCCATGGATTTCTGCTGATTATTTCCAATACCGGATCAACTATACTGCAGGTAAGTGAGAACACC
>JAEYRC010000209.1 GCA_023409675.1 Bacteroidota bacterium | reverse complement strand
ATACAATACTGATTCAGGAACCTTGAACACTGAATCGGTTTCCCAGCGCTTTTCGAGGGTTGGCTTTTTTTGTGCGGGAAGCGAACCGGAAATAAGGATGGCACTTAAAAAGAAAATTATATTCTTATTCATGACTGTACTGTTTAATCGCTAAAATTACTGCTTTTTCCTGGTCTGCCAATTCCGGACCCTACGCATGGTTTTTGGGCGTCCTTTCTGCATCTGCTACAACTGAACTCTATCATGATCAATGCCTGAATCTGTTTCCATTGCGATCAACTTTTGATCTTTAATAATTCAGCCGCTTCAAAAATTCTTCCTTGCGCCTGACCGATACTTCAATTTCCATATCATCGGTTAAAACAACCATTCCTCCCTTGCCTTTATGGTATCGTTTGATGTAATTGATATTGATGAGGTGAGAATTATGCACCCTAAAAAAATCACCCCCGTCCAGTAGGTCTTCAAATTCCCGCAGTGTGCGGGCAACCGTGAGTTTCCGGCCATCTGCAAGATAGATGATGGTATAATTCACATTGCTCTGGCAGCGGATAATTTCATTCACCGCAACATATACAAAACCGTTAAGGTCTGGAATACAAATTCGGCGGGGACCAGACTGCAGATTATGAAACAATATACTCAGCCTTTTTTCCGATTCTTTGGCAGATTGGTTCAGGCGTATTTTTTCAAGGGTGGAAATGAATTCGGATTCATCGATAGGCTTTAGCAAATAATCCATGGCACTGTACCGGAAGGCCTGCACAGCATAGGTATCGTAGGCGGTAGTAAAGATGAGGTCAAAATCACGGTGTTTCAGTTGTTGCAGCAGTTCAAATCCGGTATGGGGCCCAAGTTGTACATCAAGAAATATCAGCTCAGGCTTATGTTGCCGGATAGCCTCCAGCCCTCCCTGCATACTGTTACAGGTTTCCAGCACATTCAGCTCACCTGAGGCATTATGCGCGATCAGGGAAAGCAGGCGGTCTGTACAATGCTGTTCATCATCAATTATCAGCGTGTTGATCATATGCTGTATGTTCTAAAGCTATATCCGAATCCAACGGTAAACATACTTCGGCGCGTACACCTTCATCCAGGTCCGTCAATATCATCCGGGCGTTGGCATGCCTGAGTTTATTTAATATATCGATCCGGGCCTGCGTAATGTGCAATCCAAAAGAGGAATGCTCTGTGGAAGATTTTACTTTTCCCTTTCTACCCACCCCATTATCGGTAACGGAACATATCAGCATCCTGTCGCGCTGCGTCACATCAATATCGATATGTCCCGGTGAATTTTTTGCGCGCAGTCCGTGCCAGATGCTGTTCTCCACAAAAGGCTGCAAAATCATCGGGGGTACATAAATGGTTTCAAGATCCAGAGCGGGATCTACCCGGATCGCATAGGTAAAGGTATTGGGTACACGAAGTGCTTCCAGTTGCATATACAACTCCAGCGTATGAAGTTCTTCCGCTAAACTTATGGTTTTTTTTCCGGAATGTTCCAGCGTCATCCGCATCAGGCGGGCAAATTTTCCAATAAATCCACCGGCGGTAGCGGTATCGCGCTTATCAATGTAATCGGCAATTGAATTCAGAGAGTTGAAGATGAAATGTGGGTTAACCTGGCTTCTTAATGCCTGCATTTCTGTTTCCGCGACCAGGGTATTGAATTCCGCAATGGTTTTTTGCTGCTGGGCGTCGCGTTTATTCTTATAAAGGTTGATGAAGATGAGGGCCGCGATCAGCAGCAGTATCCCACCGCCCAGGGCGATGTTGCGGTACAGGCGTTCAATACGCAGCGCAGATGCCGATTGCAGTTCCTGGCGCTCCAGTTCCGCTTTGTTCAATGCCTCCAGCCGTTCGTATTCATACTGCATTTCTTTTCGTTGCAGCTCGCGGTTCTTTTCATTATTGAAGATGCTGTCCTGCAGATTGCTGAATGCCCTGTAGGCAATGAATGCATTCCGGTGGTCACCCCGGGCTTCATAGGTTTCACTCAGGCCGGCATACAGTTCGCTCTGCCGGTCGGCCGCGCCGATATCCCTGGCTAGCTTAAGTCCACGTTGCTGATGCGCGAGAGCAACCGTAAACCGCTTTTCAGGATCAATTCCATACTTCCTCAACGTGGCGGCCGGAGCTTTAACACTGGTTCGTCCAAGCAGGTTGAGTACAATGCTCATACTGTTTTTATCGTCGATAGCATTATACTGTTGCAAGGCCTTTTCCAAAAATTCAAATGCTTTATCGTATTGTCCAAGGTTAAACCAGGCCGTGCCGATATTAGACAGGTCGCTACCGATCCGCCGTTTATTACCCAGGGATTCATTTATGCTAAGGGCCTCCTGGAACCAGCTTATCGCTTTTTCAGACTGATCCTGTTCATCGTAAAGTGTACCGATATTTCCCAGCACGTTAGCCAGTCCCTGCTTATGACCGATACGTCGGTATAGATCAGCAGCCATAGTTGCATAGTGCAACGATTTATCGTACTGATGGGTATTTTTGTATACAAGACCAAGATTAGTGAGAATATTGCCCCGTCCCGTGCTGAGCGAATCTCCGGATTCATCGAAGATGCGGAGCGCCTTCAGATAGTTATCCAGCGCCATCGGGTAATCGGCCATATACTGATAAACCACACCGGTATTGGTAAAGCTGTTGGCCATTGCCATCTTATGATTGGCGGCACGGAAAATTTTCATGGCCTCCCGGTTATACTCAAGCGCTTTACTATAATCTCCGGCATTGAACCGCAATAAGCCCAGGTTGTTGTACACCCGTCCTATTCCCATCTGATTGCCTGCTTCGCGGTGCTGTATCAGACCAGCCTGGAACATTTCTTCTGCCAGAGAATCCTTGCCGAGCGCCCAGTAGTTATTGCCCTTATTAATATAGGCGGAGGCCAGTTTTTGAGGCAAACGAAGCGTATTCGCCAGCGCGATAGCTGAATCTGCGATGAGAATTCCCTGGGAAGGATCAACACTATAGTAATCACCGGCAAGCGCGATCAGGGTGTTGAGCCGGAAGGTATCTGGTTTGGTCTGCTGTGACAACTTCTGACGGAGTGAATCTACTGCCTGTTGTTGCGAGAACCCCTGCCGGGTCGCAAATAAAATACAGAGAATGAACAATGATCGGAATATCATGAGCTGGACGGGTTATCCTGAAAGGGGTAATTACCTGTTGAAAAGATACAAAAAATCAATGTATTGGCACAGTTAATCGGTCAGGAGTACCGATCAATCAATGCTGCTTTTTCGACGGGCTGAAGAAATTTACTTTCAGTTCATCAAAGCGCAAAGTGATTTCTCATCCTTAAATTTTTATATTATGAATTTCCAGACCATGCACCGCCAGCGAGAATTTATTCTTATTGCCGCTGCGGCAGGTGTCATCTCCATGTTTCTTCCCTGGGTCAGTATTTCTGCTTTTGGAATGGATGTCGGACAAAGTAATAATGGATTGAAAGGCGGAGGCATTCTCATCTTTTTTCTTTTTGCGGCAGTATTAGTCATGGCCATCATCAACAATCCGGTTACCCCCCTAAGCCGGTTACAATGGTTCCTAACCCTCATTGCGGGCGCAGTTAATTTAATTTTCACTATCCGTTTCTTTGCCGGCGCTCCGGATGAAGACGCGTTTGGACTGGTTGAAGCCAGTCCGGGAGTGGGTCTCTGGCTGGCATCGATTTCTTCCCTATGTATTCTTATAGGAGCATGGGCGTATAAACGAAAAGAAGATACGCTTAAAAGTGGTTTTGAACAGTTGAAAAGTCGTTTTCCGGGAGCTGCAGCACCAACATCAACCGATACCACAACACCGGCAGCAACGACAAAATTGCAGGAACTGGAACGGCTGATCGCGCTTCGACGTGACGGACATATCAGTGAACAGGAATTTCAGACCATGAAAGCCACCCTTAAACTGGATACCTAAACGATCTTATCCGAATCAAAGGCTGTAATTATGAAGATTTCCTGCTGTTTATCATCACTGTAGCAGAATTTTACCGACCTTTGCCGACGAAAAAAATTACACTATGAAAAAGTTATTCTTCGCCCTTCTGGTCTCTTTGACAATCGCCGGGCAGGCCAATGCGCAGGCCTTAGGTAATGAGTACACCACGGCAATTGGTGTTAAAATTTATCCGGGTGCTGTGTCGGTTAAGCATTTTATTAAATCCGACGCAGCACTGGAAGGACTGGCATACTTTTATAACCACGGGTTCAGGGTCACCGGCCTGTATGAATTTCATGGCGATATCAATGGCGCTCCCGGATTAAAATGGTATGTAGGACCCGGTGCACATATCGGCTTCTATAATGACCGCTGGAACAGGCTTTACCCGAATGAAGACGCTTCTGTAGCGATCGGTATCGATGGGGTACTGGGCCTGGATTACAAATTCAATGGCGCGCCGATCAATATTTCATTAGACTGGCAACCCTCTTTCAATATCGTTGGCCG
>JAEYRC010000206.1 GCA_023409675.1 Bacteroidota bacterium | reverse complement strand
GACACATGGTGCCTCCAGCAAGATGCGACTTGCGGCAATCGCCTGAGCCGTTGCATTGTTCAGCATGCAATAAGATATCCTGGTCGGGAAAACGAAACACTGTTTTAAACTCCGGAGTATGCTGGCCAGGCGTATAACGCAGCATGGTATTCATCGGCGGCGTATCCACAATTTTATTGGGGTTGAATATGCCCTCCGGATCCCAGGTATACTTAATGGTTTTTAACAGCGAATAATTTTTAGGGCCGATCATCTTTTCCAGGAATTCTCCCCTTAACCGGCCATCACCATGTTCTCCGCTTAATGATCCCCGGTAGCGTTTGACCAGATCGGCAATTTCCACCGCGATGGTGCGGAACATTTGGTTTCCTTCTGCTGTTTTCAGGTTCAGAATAGGCCGAAGGTGCAATTCACCCGATCCCGCATGTGCATAATGCACCGAATGCAGGCCATAGCGGGTAAGGATTTCATTGAAGTCGCGGATATATGCCGGAAGATCCTGTACATCTACAGCGGTATCCTCAATCACCGGCACCGCTTTATCTGATCCCGGAAGATTACCCAACAATCCAAGACCAGCCTTACGGAGGGTCCAGATCTTTTTGGTGTCCTCTCCAAACAATAATGGAAAATGATATCCGAGGCCGGCTGCACGCATACGCGCTTCAGCTTCTTTTGCAACATGTTCTACTTCTTCCCGGGTGGGCCTTGCCAATTCCACCACCAGTATAGCACCGGGATCACCCTGAACAAAAAAACGGTTTTTGATTTGTTCAATATTGTCCTTTGTACATTCCAGGATATAATGGTCTATCAGTTCACTGGCACGGGGTGCATATTCCAGCGCGATAAGATTAGCCCTAAGCGCCTCGTCGATCGTATTGAAATGAACGCATAACAATCCGGCAACATCCGTAGACAATGGAACGACATTCAGTTTGATCTCCGTGATAAAAGCCAGTGTGCCTTCGGAACCTGCAATCAACTTGCAAAAATTAAAGTCTTCACCACCCGCGTTAAACGGGGCGGTTTCCACCAGCAGGTCAATGGCATAACCGGTATTCCGTCGCTCCACTGACTTTTTCGGGAACTCCCGCCTGATTTCTTCCTGGTTATCGGTGTTGCTCAGAAGAGAACGGATATTTCGATAGACAGCAGCCTCCAATGTATCTCCCTCACATTTTTCATGAAACGCATCAATATTCAACGCACCAAAGATTACTTCCGAACCATCGCTGAGTAAAGCCTTTACTTCCAGCAGATGCTCACGCGTACTCCGGTATACCACTGAATTGGATCCGCAGGAATTATTTCCGACCATGCCACCGATCATTGCCCGATTGGCAGTAGATGTTTCGGGGCCAAAAAATAATCCATGTGGTTTTAAAAACTGATTCAACTCATCCCGAACAACACCGGGCTGAACCCGCACCCAACGTTCCTCCGCATTCAGTTCAAGAATAGCCGTCATATATTTGGATACATCGACCACAATGCCATTACCCACCACCTGCCCGGCCAGGGAGGTGCCTGCCGCCCGTGGAATCAGCGCTTTTTTCTCCTGCCGCGCATACTGTATAAGTGCCCGGATGTCATCAACAGTACGGGGAAGGGCAACCGCTTCAGGCAGCTCCCGGTAAGCCGATGCATCGGTAGCATATAAAATGCGCATGGTATCATCTGCATAGAAATCACCGCTGAATGTATCGTTCAAATGCCTGAGCTTCGGATTCATAGCCGCTAAAATACTTAATTGTATGGTCGGAACAGAACTCTTCCTATATCGCAGGACCCTGCAACTGTTACGCACATTTCCGCATTCCACTTTGCCTGACTGTCTGGCTTCCCTGAATTTTTCCTAATTTCAGGATTAACCAGGCCCGGAATGATTCTTTCATCAGAATAGGGTTCATCAAATCATGCATCAATAAATATGGATAATTTTATTAGCTGCGATTGGGGAAGTTCCACGTTCAGGCTTCGGCTGATCGATGGAACAAATATGTCGGTCATTGCACAGGAACTTACTTCTATGGGCATTCTTCGGATCAATCAGGACTGGAAAGATCAGGAAACCGAAGAAGAGGTCAAACGCATGGAGTATTACCTTGATTATGTGAAAAAAAATATTGAGGTACTTGAGGCCCGAACCGATTCCGATTTATCCGGATTGCCGG
The DNA here is from genome assembly GCA_023409675.1 of Bacteroidota bacterium. GTDB lineage: Bacteria > Bacteroidota > Bacteroidia > Chitinophagales > Chitinophagaceae > Flavitalea. The sequence goes on along the minus strand of JAEYRC010000206.1, from coordinate 5,677 downwards.
TGATCCTGTCGGGAATGGCTTCTTCCACGATCGGTATTGAAGCGCTTCCATATGGAAACCTGCCTTTTTCGCTAAAGCAGCCCAGGTTACCCGTGAAAATATTTGAAGCTGGTGAACGCTTTAATCACCCGCTGTGGCTGGTTTCAGGCCTCCGCAGTGATAATGATGTTTTGCGTGGGGAAGAAATTCAACTGCTTGGGCTCATGCAGAATTATCCGGAGCTTACCGATGGCCTGTTTATTTTCCCCGGAACCCATTCAAAACACCTGCTGATCCAAAATGGATCCGTAGAAACGATCCGCACCTTCATGACCGGTGAAGTATTTGGTCTGCTGGCAACGCACAGCATGCTGGCAGGCTCGGTGGAAAAGCATCAGGTTTTTTCGGAAGAAAATAAAGCAGCGTTTATCCGGGGTGTCAATGATGCCGCATCAGAAAATATTCTCCATGCATTTTTTGTAGTTCGGACCAATGAGATTTTCGGAAAACTATCGCTGAAAGAAAATTATAGCTACCTGAGTGGCTTATTGATCGGTACTGAACTTGCAGGCATTCCTGCCGCTTATTCGCCGGTTTATCTTTGTTGTGAATCGGAATTACGACCCTGGTATGAACTGGCTTTCAGCACCATGGGCATTGTGCAGGCACATCAGTTTTCCATTGAAGCAATTGAAAGTGCCGTAACCGCAGGCCATTATTATATTTATAAACATCAACAAGCGAACGCATGAACCGCCTACAGCTACCGGAACAGCTTAAACGTATGCCTGTTGTCGGAATTATCCGCAAGCAATCCGGAGAAGACATTGAATTCATTGCCGAACAACTGGTTAGCGGCGGAATGACCACCCTCGAAATTACCATGAATACGCCTGGTGTAGAATCTATCATCAGCAAGCTGAAAAACACCTATTCCGATCGGTTGCTTCTGGGGGCAGGCACAGTATGTACCGTTGAAGATCTCGATCGCGCACTTGATTGCGGCGCATCCTATATCGTTACCCCTGTTCTGGTGGAAGAGGTGATCGAAAAAGCGGTAGACCTTGGAATACCCATCTTTCCCGGAGCATTTACTCCTACTGAAATATTCAGGGCCTGGTCGCTTGGCGCTACCATGGTTAAAGTGTTTCCTGCGGGCATAGGCGGACCCGGTTACATTAAAGATGTATTGGCGCCACTTGACAATGTGCTGCTCATGCCCTCGGGTGGCGTTACCCCTGAGAATTACACACAGTTTCTTCAGGCCGGAGCCAGTGCTGTGGGCATTGGCAGTAACCTTTTTCCAAAGAAAATGGTGGAAGATCGGGATGCCGTAGGATTAAGCACCTATTACCAGGAATTGGTCCGGAACTATCAGACCTACAAAAGCACATAATATGGCTAAACAACTTCGCAGCCGGGAATGGTTCGGTAAAACTGATAAGATGGGCTTCATTTACAGAAGTTGGATGAAGAACCAGGGGTTTCCGGAACATCTTTTCGATGGCAGACCGGTTATTGGTATCTGTAATACCTGGTCGGAACTGACGCCCTGTAACGCGCACCTCCGTGATATTGCAGAAGCAGTGAAACGCGGTGTATATGAAGCCGGCGGCTTCCCGGTGGAATTTCCGGTAATGTCGCTGGGCGAAACCCTGTTGAAACCAACAGCCATGCTTTTCCGGAACCTGGCCAGCATGGATACGGAAGAATCTATTCGCGGCAACCCTATTGACGGTGTTGTTTTGCTTACCGGCTGCGATAAAACCACGCCCTCTACTTTGATGGGTGCTGCGAGTGTTGGTCTGCCTACCATCGTCGTACCCGGTGGACCTATGCTGAATGGCCGATTCCAGGGACAACAAATTGGATCGGGTACACATGTCTGGAAGTTTGCCGATGATATGAAAACCGGCAAAATGCTGCCAAAAGATTATCTCCAGGCCGAAAGCTGCATGTCGCGCTCGGCGGGGCATTGCATGACCATGGGTACAGCCTCCACGATGGCCTGTATGGTAGAATCATTAGGCATGACCCTCTCCGGTGCAGCCGCGATTCCGGCTGTAGATTCCCGCCGAAAAGTGCTGGCTCATTTATCGGGGAAACGAATTGTTGAAATGGTGCACGAAGACCTGACCCTGCCAAAAGTTCTGGTGAGAGAGGCTTTTGAAAACGCGATCCGGGTGAATGCAGCCATAGGAGGTTCATCCAATTTTATTATTCACCTGCTGGCCATTGCCGGTCGGGTTGGAGTTGATCTGGAGCTGGAAGACTTCGACCGGCTGGGCAGTTCCATGCCACTGCTGCTCAACCTGATGCCCTCCGGTTCTTACCTGATGGAAGACTTTTATTATGCTGGCGGGCTGCCCGTGATATTGCATGAATTGCGTGAGCACCTGCATATGAATACCCTGACGGTAAGCGGTAAAAGTCATGCAGAGAATATTGCCGATACCTGTAATTGTTACAATACCGATGTTATCCGACCCCTGAGCGAACCGCTGATTGAACATGCCGGTATCGCCGTATTGAAGGGTAACCTGGCCGTGAATGGTGCAGTGATCAAGCCCTCCGCCGCAACACCCGCGCTGATGAAACACCGGGGGAGAGCGGTAGTGTTTGAAACCATTGAAGATTATCATGCCCGCATTGATGATCCCGCGCTGGATATTGACGAAAGCTGCGTGATGGTGCTAAAAAATGTTGGCCCTGTTGGCTATCCCGGAATGCCGGAAGTGGGCAATATGGGATTGCCCAAAAAGCTGCTCGATAAAGGTATAACCGATATGGTCAGGATCTCTGATGGCCGAATGAGCGGTACGGCCTATGGTACCGTGATTTTGCATGTATCACCCGAATCTGCAATAGGCGGCAACCTCGCCCTGGTGCACGAGGGCGATTTCATTGAACTTGATGTCGAAAACCGGTCAATACATCTCGATGTGCCGGAAGAAATCATGGATCAGCGCCGTAAAGCCTATACTGTCGTAGAACCCCTTACCGGCCGTGGCTACACCAGTCTTTATATCCGCCATGTGCAACAGGCTGATAAAGGTGCCGACTTTGATTTTCTCCGGGGTAATTCCGGCGCTGAAGTTTTGAGGGATTCGCATTAAGTTGTCGGAAAGATTATTTAGTGCGAATTGTTGACCTGATCAATATAGCCCAATGCCAGTAATCCAAAATCGGATTAACCTTAAGCGCTGTAGTCTATATCTAAACTGCTAATTGTGCCTTTGAAATTGTTTAACCCTCTTTTAAGCACCCTTTATTCTTTTCTGAAACACTATATTCCAGATCAAAAACGCTGATAACGCGGTTATTACCGCGAACGACCGCTCAAATGTCGTTTTAGCCAGAATGTTTCCTATCGTATTCAGCACGAAAATTCCAAAAAAGATCCAAAGAATTACATTTACAACGCTTGCCTTAAACCGGTGTCGAATACGGTTATCTTTCATTAATAAAATGACTGCTAAAAATATATTTATCAGAATCGAAACCGTTTCAAATACATACATTTCTGTAGTAGTACGGAGTCTTCCACCCCAGACTATCGCATAAGGAATCACCTTAAAAATAATGGCCAAATGAAACAGAATGACGGCCAGTATCAATCCCAATAATATTTTGATCGAGTAGTTGAAATTTGCGCTCATATCCACTTTCTGTATTTTATAAAACCCGAATGTAAGCCTGGCTTTTTGCACATCTCTCTTTCACTTATCTAAATATTTGGAATGCGCAGTCTGCTTTACACCTTTAACGAAATAGCCAAGTACTTAAACGTTCAGTTCTAAATAATAGTAATTATTGCATTTACTCCGCAAATGCGTAAATTATCCTAATTAACAATTTATATCCCCTAAATTCTTATTTTTGCAACGTTGTTTCAAAAATCGACCATACGACTTTTGACAGGTATCCTGCTGATGAGCGTCTTTCTGCTGGCAGCTACCCCGCGTCAGTTTCTGCACGACCTGGTGACCAGCCACAGTCACATGCTGCCCCAGGGTCATGAAGAAGCGGAAGTCAGCATTAAAGGATATCAATGCGATACCCAGAGTGCTGTGGCCAAATCACCCTTTGTTGAACCGGAAACTAATCCGGTCAGCACCACCATCGCATCTATTCAGGTACGTTTACGGTCGCACTTACCGCAGTACAGCTCCCTGCCTGCCGCCCGCCAGCATTTTCTGCGCGGTCCGCCTGTACAGTCCTGATTACCGAAGGAATTCCTGTACAATTATCAAACTTATTTATTGTGAAAAAATATCTTGCAACAGCAATGCTGCTGTGCATAGCGTATTCAGCTATGGCCCAGTGCAGCTTGCGGCTTTCGGGCCACGTAGAAGATTCGGATAGCCACGAAACCCTGGTGAACGCAACGGTTAGGATCCTGGAACTGAACCTCCAGCAGGTCACCGACGCAAACGGCGATTTTACCTTCCCCGAACTCTGCGCAGGGAATTATACCCTGGAAATCAGTCATGTAGGTTGCGAAACCATCCGCCAACAGGTGCAGTTGCGCCGTAACCGACATATTGATGTTCACCTGCCTCACCTGAAAAACCTACTGGAGGAAGTTACGGTTTCAGGTCAGGCCGGTACACCGAATACAGGTTTTCAGCAGCAGCTCCGCGGGCGCGAACTGTTCGAAACCCGGGGAAATTCCCTTTCTGAGGCACTAACAGCCATCAATGGCGTTACCTTGTTGCAAACCGGTTCAACCATTTCCAAGCCCGTGATTCATGGTCTGCACAGTAACCGCATCCTCACCATCAATAATGGCGTACGCCATGAAGGACAGCAATGGGGTAATGAACATGCTCCCGAAATTGATCCCTTTATTGCCGAAGAACTCTCCGTCGTCAAAGGCGTAGAAGCGCTGCGATATGGCTCCGACGGTATCGGCGGCGTAGTGCTGATCGAACCGGCAGCACTGCGTTATAATGAAAAAATGAGCGGTGAACTGACTACCGGATTTTTTTCTAATAACCGCCAGTATTTTGCTTCAGGGATGTTTGAACAGCACCTTAATACAATCCCCGCGCTGAGTTACCGGATCCAGGGAAGTTTTAAGCAGGGTGCTACTATTCAGACACCAAACTATCGACTGAACAACACCGCAACGAACGAGCATAATTTTTCAATCCTGGCGGGCTGGCGTAAACAAAATTATTCAGTTGATGCCTTTTACAGCAGGGTTCGCATGCAAACAGGAATATTTACGGGCGCCCATATCGGAAACCTGACCGACCTCCTGGAAGCTATCAACAGCGAACGCCCCGATCCTGTTTACCTTGGCAGTCGTTCCTATTCCGTGGGTCGCCCCAAACAGGAAGCAGGTCATCAATTGATGAAAATCCGCTCAACACTCTATTCCGGCAATTCAAAATTTCAGCTAATCCTGGCGGCACAAGACAACGACCGGCAGGAATATGATTATATCCGGTCGGGAAATGATGACCGCCCCCAGCAGCAGCTATCCTTACTGACGCTTTCCCAGGATCTGGTCTGGGAACATGGAAAAATCCATAACCTGCGTGGTTCCGCGGGCATTTCCCTTTCTCAGAAAGATCATCGCGCCCAGGGCCGGTATTTTATTCCCAACTATCGGTCTGCTTCATATGGCATTTTCTGGTTAGAAGAATGGTCGAAGAATAAATGGTCCGTTCAGGGTGGTGTACGTTACGAC
>JAEYRC010000162.1 GCA_023409675.1 Bacteroidota bacterium | reverse complement strand
ATTGAATATCATGAGGTTGCCATTACCGAAATCACCGAGGACCTGGAAGCTCTTTTTATTCCGGTTGCCCGGGAGAAAAAACTTGAATTCAACATTGATGTTCAGACCGGTGTTCCCCCTTCCATGACCACCGATAAGTTAAGATTGGAACAGGTGCTGCGAAACCTGCTCAGCAACGCCTTCAAATTCACTTCTACAGGTGGCGTATCCTTACATATAGGCATACCTGAAAATAATCCCGGCACGCTGTCCTTTTCCGTGCGCGATACCGGAATTGGTATTGCTGCGGATAAACAGCAACTGATCTTTGAAGCCTTTCAGCAAGCCGATGGTTCTACGCGCAGAAAATACGGCGGCACCGGCCTTGGTCTATCCATCAGCCGGGAGATTACCAAATTGCTGGGAGGGGAAATCCGAATTCAGAGTGAGCCGGGGAAAGGCAGCACGTTTACCCTGCTGATTCCTCTAAAGCGATCATCAGTGACTTCTTCAACGGTTCAGCAAACCGCTCCTGTTTCGGCGCTACCACACGTTGTAGCAGATGAAGAAACCGATTTCACGCGGCAGGACAAATTCCATACTACGGTTATACCTGAGGGTATCCCCGATGACCGAAATGCGATAACATCAAACGATAAGCTCATACTTATCGTAGAAGACGACATGTCGTTTGCCCGGGCATTGCTTGAGTACACGCATAAAAAAGGCTATAAGGGTATCGTTACTCCGCGTGGTGACGAGGGGATTCGGTTTGCCCGTCAGTTCAAACCACTGGGAATTTTGCTTGACATTCAGCTTCCGGTTAAGAATGGCTGGGAGGTTATGGAAGAACTCAAAAATGATCCGCAAACCCGCCATATACCTGTTCACATCATGTCATCCCATGAAGTGAAAAAAGAAAGCCTGGTAATGGGTGCCGTGGATTTCATCAACAAACCCGTGGCCTTTGAACAACTGAAGGAAGTATTTGAAAAAATCGAAACCGTCATCAGCAGGCAGAATAAAAAAGTGCTTATACTGGAAGACAACACCAAGCATGCGGAAGCACTCGAGTTTTATCTGCAGGAACATAAGATCAATTCCCATATCAGTGAAACCATTGAAGACGGAATAAGCGCGCTGCGCAATGATGAGGTCGACTGTGTAATTTTGGATATGGGCGTTCCCGATCAGAAATCCTACGAAGCGCTGGAAAAAATCCGCTCCACCGAAGGACTGGAAAACATACCGATCATTATTTTTACGGGAAGCAATATATCCCGCACCGAAGAGATGCATATCCGGCAATATGCGGGTTCTATCATTATTAAAACAGCACATTCCTATGAGCGGGTACTCGATGAAATTTCGTTGTTCCTGCACCTTGTGGAAGAAAACCGCAAACCTGCCGGAACAGGCAGAAGAAGCAGCGGCAACTCACTGACGCAGGTACTGGGCGGCAAAAAAATACTGGTGGTGGATGATGACATCCGGAATATTTTCTCCCTCACCAAAGCACTGGAGAGCCATAAAATGACGGTATTAACGGCTATGGATGGCCGTGAAGCACTGCAAAAACTGGAGCAAAATCCGGAGATCGATCTGGTATTGATGGATATTATGATGCCGGTAATGGATGGGTTTGAAACGCTGCGGCAACTGCGGGCCGACCGGAAATATAAAAATCTTCCCGTGATAGCGGTTACCGCCAAAGCCATGACGGGCGACCGGGAAAATTGTATCCGGGCCGGGGCCTCAGACTATATTTCCAAACCAATAGATATTGATCAGTTGCTGTCCCTGTTGCGGGTATGGCTCTACAAATAATCGGGTAAAATGAAGAATAAAATTCTCATCATTGATGACGACAACCGCAACATCTTCGCGCTTAAGGCTATCCTGAAAGCGCGGGGATTTGACTGCTACACTGCCCTTTCAGCAACGGAAGGGTTGCGGTTACTGGGGCCCGACACCCCTATCGGAGTGGTTCTTATGGATATGATGATGCCTGAAATGGATGGATATGAAGCTATAGAACAGATCAGGCGCAACCTGCACACCCGAAACCTGCCTATAATTTCTGTTACCGCCCAGGCAATGGCCGGTGACAGGGAAAAATGTTTGGAAGCCGGCGCTGACGCCTACATTTCCAAACCTATAGACATTGATGTACTGGTACAGTATTTACATAAATACCTCAAAAGCTAATGCTGCAGGAACGTGTGCTGAAAGACGAAGATGTTGATGTGCTACTGACCGATCTACTGGAAGTCTATGGGTACAATTTCAATGATTATTCCAGAGCATCGCTCAAGCGGCGTATCAACCGGCTTTATTCCATCGACAAATTTCCAAGTTTCGCCGAATTCCGCTACAAGCTTCGCAACAGCGCGGAATATATGGACCGGTTCATTGAGCAACTCACCGTGAATGTTACAGAGATGTTCCGTGATCCGGGATTTTATTCCACGTTACGCGAACAGGTGTTACCTGTACTGGCCACTTACCCGTTTATCCGCATCTGGCATGCCGGCTGTTCTACCGGCGAAGAGGTGTATTCTATGGCCATCATGCTGCGCGAGGCAAAACTCTTACACAAGTCCCTGCTGTATGCAACCGATATCAATCCTGCAGTGCTGGAGAAGGCCCGGGAAGGAATTCTTCCCCTTTCGCAAATGAAACAATATTCCGAAAACTATATCCAGAGTGGCGGCAAGGAAGATTTTTCAACTTATTATTCCGCCAATTATGACCGGGCCAAACTCGATGAATCACTCTGTTCCAAAATGATCTTTGCCACACACAATCTTGTTTCTGACGGATCGTTTAATGAGTTTCAACTGATCCTGTGCCGCAATGTGCTGATCTATTTTGATAAACCGCTGCAGAATAAAGTGTTTGAATTGTTCGATCAAAGTCTCGACCAGTTTGGATTTCTTGCCCTGGGGTCTAAAGAAACCCTGCGGTTTTCGACCATTGCGCACAAGTACCGGCAAATCGAAACCAAAGAAAAAATATGGAGAAAGATCATGTAAACCGTGCCCGGAAGATGGTTATCATCGGAGGGTCAGCCGGTAGTCTTGAAGTCATCATTAACCTGCTTCCCGATCTCTCCCCTGCCCTGGAATGCGCAATTACGCTTATACTGCACCGTAAG
>JAEYRC010000104.1 GCA_023409675.1 Bacteroidota bacterium | reverse complement strand
CCCACGGAAGGATCCGCATTCGACCGGATAAGTGTAGTGAAATAGGTTGAATATCCTAATACCAGAAAGATGGTAGACCAGATGCCGATTTTAAGAAATGAACCGATACTTTTCTTATAGTTTCTGCAGATGGCCAGGAATACTCCAATGCCGATGGCCAGCAGAATGAACGATCCGAAAGAACTGATAAAGGGAAAGCAGAACAGCAGGATAACTGCCGACAACCATATCGGAAAAGTAGTGAAGCGGTTGATTGAAGCATCAGTAAACCGCAGCCCGAGGATCAGCAAAACAGCGAGTATCGCAAAATACAAACCGAAGCCAAAGAAAAATGGCGTACCGATTTCATTAACAAAGAAGATATCGAACGCGCCGGCGCCTTTGATTGACCACTGAATGATCACCACCTGCGTAATACCGGTGATAACACAGCCAATAAGAAAAGCAAAGAAGGTACCCCAGGGCGTGACTTTATAGCGTTTGAAATAATACACCATCACGATAGCCGGAATAGTAAGCAGGTTCAGTAAGTGCACACCTACAGACAAGCCCATCATAAAAAAGATGAAGATCAGCCATCGGTCGGCACGGGAAAATCTGTGACCATCAGTTTTGCTTTCCAGGTCAACTTCATGTTCCCATTTAAGAATAGCCCAGAATACAATGGCGGTAAATAAAGAGGAAAGGGCATAAACTTCACCTTCAACAGCACTGTACCAGAAGGAGTCGGAAAAGGTATAGGCTAAAGCACCTACAACCCCGGCGGCCATACCGGCAAATACTTGCTGACCGGTCAGCGCTTCCTGTCCCTTATGCAAAAGTTTGCGGGCGAAGTGCGTGATGGTCCAGAATAAGAATAATATGGTAGCTCCGCTGGCCAGCGCGCTCATGAAGTTGACCGCCAGGGCAGCGCTTTGTGGATTATCGCCGAATAAAACAATGAACAAACGACCCAGCAGTACAAACATAGGCGCCCCGGGTGGGTGGGGGATCTGTAATTTATACGCGCTGGAAATAAATTCACCGGTATCCCAGAAACTTCCGGTAGGTTCCATTGTCAGCACGTACACCGTAGTGGCAATAAGAAAAACCAGCCATCCTGCGATGTTATTCACTTTACTGAAGGTCATAAATATGTGATTTTTAAAACTTGGCAAACCTACAGGAATTTTGATTACTTGCAAATACCTGCAGATTAAAGTGAATTAATAGCTGGCACCCAGCGACCAGGCTTCCGCAGGGGCTGCAAACATCGTTTTGGTGTGTGCCCATGTTTCACGGAAAAACGGATCATTACGGTAGGTTTGCAGATCTTCATCCTTAGTCCAGTGACTCAGGGTAAAGAAAACCCGGGAATTGGCTTCATCCCGCAGGAGTTCTGCTTTCAGACAACCGGGAAAACTCCGGATGCGCTCCACCCGGGTCTGGAAATAGGCTAGAAATTCATCGATACATTCTTCCTTGAAGGTCATTTTTACGATCCGGGTCAGCATTGCGGGTAATTAGGTGAATAAGATGCGTACGGTTTGATAAAACAATCGGTTCTGCAGATTAGGCGAACGTTCATTGAAGTCCTGCAGGCCAAACAGGCCGGCGGCATTTCCTTTATTAATAGCGATTTCCAGGTATCCGGCCGAGTTGAACAGGGCTAGTTTTTCACCTTCTGCAACATCGGCATAGGTTTCACTGATCTGGGTGATCTTTTCTTCTCTTTTAAAGGCGATCTCGAAATTTCGTCCCTGCCGGCGTTCTTCAAACTGGTCGCGGGTAATATCCACCACTACATTTTCAAAATTGTCGATGAACAGGATATGTCCTTCCATCCAGCCGGCTTCCAGTACGGGTCTTATAGGCGTTTTCTCGAGGTATTCGGGATCGGGAACGCCGATCTTATCCAGGCTCTTGCCGTCTAACAGATCCATCACCGCTTTACCCATAGTCTGAATACAGTATATGGTGTTTTTGATAGCGGTAGATTCGAGCGGTAAACCGATGATCATTTCCGGCTTATCCTCCAGGATCATACTGATCAGTCCGTTATCTGCACATAAGATATATTGTTGACGGTGATAGGCCAGGAGCAGTTGCTGGGGTTTTTGTTCGAACAGGTTTACCAGTAAAAAATGGAAGCTGTGTTCCGGAAAATTCCAGATGGAATTCCGGGAGGTATAAGCTGCCTGAATATAATTGAAAGGGGAGAGCTGATGGCTGATGTCGATAAACCGGAATTCGGGATTGATTTGTAACAGCTGGCCTTTAACCGCACCTACGAGGTAGTCTTTTTGTCCGAAATCGGAGGTGAGGGTTATTAATGGCATGGTAACAGATCAGCGTTTAATGAACAGTTGCAGGATAAAAATAGGCGTTTTTAAAAATTACAGGCCTTATTTTACCAGCTTTCCGTCTTTAAAATAAAATTTATGGATCAGTTTATCGAGTAATGACGGAAAAAAGCGGTTAAGGAATACAGTTTGTTTTCCGGTGAAGGTTAGCACCAGTGTACGTTTCCGTTTTTCCACCGCGCGCAGGATATGGGAAGCACATTCTTCCGCTGTCATCATTTCACCTTCATTCATCACCGATTCACCGGTGGCATCACCTGCCGCGTTGAGGGCGGCGCTGCGGATATTTGATGCGGTGAAGCCCGGGCATACCCACATCACGTTTACATCATCATCGCGGAGTTCAATGCGCAGCGACTCGAGCCAGCCCTGAAGGGCGAATTTGGAGGCAGAGTAGGCGCTGCGGCCCGGCAGTCCGCGGTATCCGGCGATAGATGAGACCCCTACAATGCTTCCCCTGCGTTCGATAATAGAGGGAAGTGCGAAGCGGGTACAATATACTGTTCCAAAAAAATTAATGTCCATCAGTTTACGGGTCACTTCAACATCTGCATCGCGGACAAGCGCCCGCATGCTCATGCCGGCATTGTTGATGAGAATATCAATGCCACCAAATGTTTTAATTGTCGATTCAATAAAGCGCAGGCAATCCGATTCTTTACTTACATCACACACGATGGTATGCAATAAGATGCCGGGGTTCTGCATATGCAGGTCGTAGAGTTTATCCTGGCTGCGGCCACAGGTAGCCACTTTCGCGCCTTCATTAATGAGCGCTAAAACCAGCGCTTTGCCGATGCCCTCACTTCCTCCGGTAATGGCCACCACCTTGTCTTTATAGAATGACATGTAAAAAAGTTGTAGCGCAAAAATAGCGGAGAACAAACGGCTAAAAAACTTTGTAGAGAAAAATGCCGGATATTTTTATTTTAAAAACTTTGGTGCAATATGATTTTAGCTTATTTTTGCCCTCCCAAAAACAGGAATACATGCTGTTGCGGGCATTAGCGATCTGGTAGCTCAGTTGGTAGAGCAATACACTTTTAATGTATGGGTCCTGGGTTCGAGTCCCAGCCGGATCACAAAAAAAACCTCAGTAAGAAATTGCTGAGGTTTTTTTTATGCGTTTAATTGATAGTGAAGGGCATCATGATTTTTAATCGGAATGAGGTTTGGGCGTCCGGATCACATACGTTGCAGGGACAGGGCATGCCCTGTCCTGATATGTTACGTGTCAGGCTATATTGCCTGTTCCCAATTTGGACAGGGCATACCCTGTCCCTACGATGTTGCATGTTTCCATAAAATTGTCTGTATGTATGGTTCCATAAACAGGATGAAACCACAATAACGGATTTATTGTGTAGATGAGATTGAGTTTATGGTAGCGATGATTGTTGTTAGAATTGATTGTCGCTGCGTTCAACATGTTCTGCGGATTCTGTAGGAACAGGGCATGCCCTGTCCCTTCGAAATTATCCCTATTATTTTGTTTGTATATAAAATCTTAGAAACAAAGTATACCGGCAATACGGATTGTGGTTAGATTGGATTAAGGATGTAGTCGTGAAGATTTTATTATGGATTGCCGTTACAGTGCTGATTGTGTGGGGATCTGTAGGATCAGGGCATGCCCTGTTCTGAACAACCTTTCCGGCTTCAAGATACAGTTGCTAACTGTAGTCAGATCAATGCAAAAAGCTGAATAAGCCGTAAGTTCATAAAAAAAATCGCTTATGAATCCCGTGTTTTCCGGCGGAATTAATATTGCCGTCAAAATTCCCAGGAGCAAATATGAACAGACGGTAACCTTTTACCGTGATGTGCTTAAACTGGATGTACAGGAAAAATCCATATCGAATCCAACGGTTTCCAGAACGCACCGGGTTGACTTCGGAGCCACTGTGTTATGGCTTGATTGTGTTGATAACTATACACATGCTGAAACCTGGCTTGAACTGAATGTGGAAGATGTTGATTCGGCAACCCGCTATCTTGAGCAGCAGGGGGTAGTTACCTGCGATGAACTGGAAGCCCTGCCTGCAAATATGCATTGGATTACCGATCCTGCCGGAACCGTATTTATCCTGAAACGCAAATCCTAAGCGCTTAATCTAATTGAATGGCTGAACACATCCGGAAGAATTCCTGTTTTTACCTGCCGGTATCTAACATAAAAAGAGCATCGTTTCCGATGCTCTTTTCT
>JAEYRC010000080.1 GCA_023409675.1 Bacteroidota bacterium | reverse complement strand
CACCTGCACTTCGCCGTCTTTCACGCAACTGATGCCTCCTTTTGCCCGGATAAGTGCATTAATGGCCAGGGCGAGTTCCTCTTCATTTACGCCCACCGCAACTATATTATGTGAATCATGCGCTACACTGGAAGCGATTGCACCGGATTTTAGTCCGAAGTTCTTCACAAACGATTTGGCGGGCGGAGCATCATGATAACGATTAACAACAACCAGGTACAGTATATCATTTTCCGGATCCGCGGGAATACGGTCATGCACAACCGATGGCCGGAATGATTCTTTAGCGGTGATAAGCTGGCCGTCAATTGCCTTTATTACCGGTATGCTGCCATCTTCGTTCAATGCCAGTTCATGTGGATAATACCTTAGTTGTTCGGCACTAAGCAGACTGCAATTGAAATTATTGATCTGCACTGTTTCTTCGGGGATAGGGTAAGTGGTATGTCCGTTTTCCGCCACGGTGATCCCGTCAATAACCGTTTTCATAACGCGGAAGTTATTCAGGTCTTCCACGATAATAAAATCAGCCGGATCCCCTACCTGGAGCAGTCCGACTTCCAGGTTATAATGCTTAACCGGATTAACGCATGCGGCGTTCAGGACATGAAAGAGGTCGATACCCCGTTCAATCGCCCGCTTACACAACAGATTGATATGACCTGCTTCCAGGCTGTCGGGGTGTTTATCATCACTGCAAAACATGATATCATCGGGGTATTCCTGTAAAAGGTCGATCAGGGCATCAAAATTTTTAGCCGCGCTGCCTTCACGGATCAGAATTTTCATTCCATGCGCAAGTTTCTCGCGTGCTTCAGACGCTGTAAAACATTCGTGATCGGTACTAATACCAGCTTGAATATAGTTGCGAACGGCATCGCCGGTCAGTCCGGGAGCATGACCATCCATCGGTTTATTCAGTGCTTTCGCGGCAGCAATTTTTTGCATCACCGATTCATCACCTGCCAGTACTCCCGGAAAATTCATCATCTCACTGAGGTATTTTATTTCCGGGCGTTCAAGCAATGTGGTTACTGCCTTAGCATTCAATTCAGCGCCTGCGGTTTCAAAACCGGTGGCCGGAACACAACTCGGTGCGCCGAAATAAAATTTCAGGGGGGCTTTTTTGCCATTGCTGATCATAAAGTCGACACCCTGCAAACCACATACGTTGGCAATTTCATGCGGATCACTAATCGTCGCAATGGTGCCATGTACCATTGCCAGCCGCGCAAATTCAGTGGGAACAAGCATGGAACTTTCAATATGAACATGACTATCGATGAATCCGGGAAGAATATACCCTGCGTGTTCGGGTACATCCGTAGCCGGTTGTACAGCTTCAATTTTCCCGTTGGAGATGCTGAGTGTGGCAGGATAGATATTCCGTTCAGGAATATCCACATAAAATCCTTTTATGGTATAGTTCATATGCACAAGGTTGAAACGCAAAAGGTATAAAGTACGGAAAAATATACGCAGCTGCTTATAGTGGGTTGATACGATTCAAAATTAATTATGGGTAAAGCTGGTCCATTAAATGTTCGTATTTTCCCAAAAATTATCTCCCATGCGATTTCTGTTGTTTCTTTTAATTCTGGTTGGAATTGAACAACCTGCTTTTGCCCAGCGAAAAAAGGTTTCGCCCCCGGTGAGCCAGTCGGCCGACAGCATCTTGTTCCAGCAGGTAAAATACCGTTTGGTCGGACCATGGCGTGGTGGCCGCAGTGCCGCGGTAGCAGGGAGTTATACCCATAAAAACACCTTTTATTTTGGTGCAACGGGGGGCGGTGTCTGGAAAACAACAGATGGCGGAAGTAACTGGAAGAATATATCCGATAAATATTTTGGATCTACTATCGGTGCGGTAGCAGTGGCAAAGTCCGATGAGAATATTCTTTATGTGGGTGAAGGAGAGAATACCATGCGGGGTAACGTGAGTGAGGGTTTAAAAGGCATGTGGCGTAGTAATGATGGAGGTAAAACCTGGAAAAATATTGGACTCAATGACGGCCGGCATATTATCCGGATTGTTATTCATCCCCGAAATCCAGACATTGTATTGGTGGCGGTAATGGGGCATCTTTTCGGACCGAATAAAGAACGCGGTATTTATAAAACCACCGATGGTGGCAAAACCTGGAAGCAGGTATTGTATGTAAATGAACAAACCGGTGCCAGTGACCTGGTAATGGAACCAGGAAACCCTGATGTGTTTTACGCGGGAACATGGCGGGTTATCCGCACTCCCTATAGCCTGGAAAGCGGAGGGGAGGGCAGTGGCCTATGGAAAAGCACTGACGGCGGAGAAACATGGAAGAATATTACTTCGAACAAGGGTCTACCGGGTGGTGTATGGGGTATAACCGGTATAGCAGTGGCTCCCTCCAATACGGAGAAATTGTATGCGATTATTGAAAATGAAAAGGGTGGCCTTTATACCAGCAATGATGCCGGCGCCAGCTGGTCGATGGTCAGTAGCGACAATAACATCCGGCAACGCGCCTGGTACTATTCAAAAGTATTTGTTGATCCGGCGAATGAATCGGAAGTGTATGTATTGAATGTACAGTTTTTGAAAAGTACGGATGGCGGAAAAAACTGGAAATCGATCAATACACCACATGTTGATCATCATGATTTATGGATCGATCCGGAAGATGGCCGGCGGATGGTTATTGCGGATGATGGTGGGGGCCAGGTTAGTTTTGATGGCGGAGCCAACTGGAGTACCTATGAAAATCAGCCGACGGCACAGATTTACCGCGTATCGACCGATAACGCGTTTCCTTACCGGATTCTCGGCGCCCAGCAGGATAATTCTACCCTGCGCATCCGCAGCAGAAGTTATGGCGCTGCCATTACATCCAACGACTGGGAAGAAACGGCGGGAAGTGAAAGTGGATACGTTGTAGCAGATCCTGCGGATCCGGATATTGTATATGGAGGAAATTATGGCGGCTACCTCGCCCGGCTCGACCATCGAACCGGCGAAAACCGGGCAATCAATGTATGGCCGGATAATCCGATGGGTGCGGCTGCAGATAAATTAAAATATCGCTTCCAGTGGAACTTCCCGATCTTTTTTTCTCCGCATAACCCTAAACGTTTGTATACCGCCGGCAATGCCTTATTTGTAACAGAAAATGAAGGCCAGAGCTGGGAGCAGATCTCCCCCGACCTAACCACCGATAATAAAGCGTTGCAAGGTCCGAGCGGAGGACCTATTACAGGAGATAATACATCTGTTGAATATTTCTGTACCATTTTTACAGCCACAGAATCGTCTCTTGAAAAAGATCTGCTGTGGACGGGAAGTGATGATGGATTAATTCATGTGAGTCGGGATGGAGGAAAGAACTGGAATAATGTAACGCCGCAGGGAATTCCTGAACTGATGATGTGGAACAGTGTGGAAGTGCATCCGTTTAAGAAAGGAGCCGCATATTTCGCCGGTACGCGCTATAAAAGTGATGATTTTTCCCCATACCTTTTCAAAACCGAAGATTATGGTAAAACCTGGAAAAAAATAACCACCGGTATTCATCCCATGCATTTTACCCGCGTAGTACGGGCCGACAGAAAACGGGAAGGTTTGTTATATGCCGGCACTGAATACGGAATGTACATTTCCTATGATGATGGTGCTACCTGGCGTTCATTTCAACTTAACCTGCCTGAGGTGCCGATCACTGATCTGACCCTGAAAAATAATGACCTGATTGTTGCAACGCAGGGCCGGTCAATTTATGTTCTTGACGATCTCACTGTTGTACAGAACCATGATCCGCAAATCACAGGCCGTTCGCTGCATGTATTTCCTATTAATCCTGCATACCGTATGCGTGGAAGTCAGGCGCCCAATCCGGTACATGCAGGCATGAATCCGGCGAATGGAGTGGTAATAAATTTTTATAGTAACGGAATTACCGATACCACCAAAGGTGCTGTAGTGATTTTTGATAAGCAACAGAAAGAAGTCACCCGATACAGTACCCACTCGGCTGAAAATAAACTGGAGTTAAAACCCGGAATGAATCAGTTTGTGTGGGATATGCAATACCCCGGCGGGGATCGTATTCCGGGCATGATTCTATGGAATGGCGCTCCGCGCGGGTTTAAAGTTCCTCCGGGTGATTATGTAGCCAGAATAATTACAGGACGCGATTCTGCTGATATACCCTTTGTGATACATGGAGATCCAAATTATAAAACAACGAATGCGGAATATGAAGAACAATTTAATTTTCTGCTGACGGTGCGGGATAAGTTCAATGAAGTGCAGTGTGCGGTTAAGGATATCCGTGAATACCGTGATCAGTTAAATAGTTTTGTAGCCCGGCAGGGTAAAGCCATTCCTGCAGACATCAAACAATTCGCGGATTCCATCAATAAAAAAATGACACTTGTTGAAGAGACACTGTACCAAACCAAAGCGAAAAGTTTTCAGGATGTTCTCAATTATCCTATACGTATAAATGACAAACTTGCCGGAGTATTCCAGGTGGCCAACAGCGGGCAAACCGCTCCACCCAGGCAGGCAATAGCCGTTTATGAGGAGCTGGCGCAACAGGCTGACAGCGCACTGGAAGTTCTGAAGAAGATCAGGGAAAATGAAATTGCAGCCTTCAACGCGGCCGTTCGCGAAAAAACGCTTCCGGTGATAGCCATTCCCGAAAAGGAGAATAAGAAGAATTAAAGTTCATCATTCAACAAATC
>JAEYRC010000079.1 GCA_023409675.1 Bacteroidota bacterium | reverse complement strand
CCCCTATCCGGCAAGCTCCGTAGGAGCGGTATACGATGAATAGATTTGTTTGTTTGTTGACGTAAGTGGTGCGTTGGGAACAATTCGCTAATTCGAACCGGAGCTCTTCGTCATTGCGAGCCGCAGGCGAAGCAATCCAGAAAAAAAATGCACCGCCATGACAACCAGAAGCGGTAACCGTACTGGATTGCTTCGGGCAGAGCCCTCGCAATGACGTACTGCTAAAGTGTTTTGATATGGCAGACTCCTGCAATGACGTGAAGCAAAAGTGGTTTCGTCAGTACGAGCCGGAGGCGAAGCAATCCAGAATGGTCAATAAGCAATCAAGTGGTATTTTTCTGGATTGCTTCGGGCAGAGCCCTCGCAATGACGTACTGCTAAAGTGCTTTAATTTACACCAAAAGTGCAGTGGAAAATGCGATGATCCTAATAGCATCGCATTAATAAATTAAGTCCCCGATTATCCCAGCGCCTTACGGACCATTGGCGCCACCCTGGTTCCGAAAAGTTCAATAGAGCGCATTGCCAGGCGGTGATCGAGGGTGCCCATACTTGTTTGGGCAAGAAAGCGTGTGTTTCCGAAAAGCTGGTGTTCAAAAATGATTTTTTCTGCTACCTGTTCGGGTGTGCCTACCAGTAAGGCACCCTTTGCCGATCTTGAATATTCAAACTGTTGTCGGGTGAGGGGCGACCAGCCTCTTTCTTTACCAATCTGGTTCATCATGGCCGCATAAGGCGGGTAGAATTCATCACCTGCCTTTATACTGTCATCGGCAACATATACATGGGAATTGATGCCCAGCTGCAGCGAAGACTCCGGATACCCGGCATTTTTATAGGTATTCTTGTACAGATTGGCAAAGGGTATGAACTGCTCTGGCGAACCGCCGATAATGGCAAGAGCCAGGGGTAAGCCTTTTTCTGCCGCGGCAATAGCCGAACGTGGAGAACCTCCGGCAGCACGCCAAACAGGAATGCTTGATTGCAACGGTCTGGGATAAACGCCAAGTTCATGGATGGCCGCACGGTGTTTACCCTTCCAGGTAATGCGCTCCTGTTGGTTTATGTGCAGCAACAATTCGATCTTTTCCTCAAACAGTTCTTCATAATCCTGCAAATCGTAACCAAAGAGCGGAAAAGACTCGATGAAAGATCCCCGCCCGGCCATTATTTCTGCCCGCCCATCCGAGAGTTGGTCGAGGGTGCTGAACTGTTGAAATACCCGCACCGGATCATCTGAACTCAATACAGTTACCGCGCTGGCCAGTTTGATGCGTTTGGTGATCATTGCTGCAGCAGCAAGAATCGTTGCCGGGGAAGAAACCGCATAATCCGGACGGTGGTGTTCTCCAATTCCAAATACATCCAAACCAACTTCATCGGCTAGCCGAATTTCTTCAAGCAGGTTTTTAATACGCTGATTTGTGCGGGTGGCATTGCCGGTTACAGCTTCCGGCTGCATATCGGCAAAGGTGTAAATTCCGAGTTCCATAAGTTTCAATTATGCGTTGTTAAAGCACAGCAATCGAAGGAGTGAACCGGTATAATTAGATGGCACCTACCGGCAGAAGCTTAAGTCCGGTTATTTCACGCTATTGGCCATCATCATAAATTCCTGCAGTTTAACTGTAGATTCCAGTTCATTGCTGACCAGGTCATGAAGGGAAATCTTATCGAGTAGCTGGTCTACAGTAAACTGGATCATTTGCCAGAGTGATCGTGCGGAACAGTCGACAGAATTGGTACAGAGCCGCATGGCGCCGGCATGCGATCCGCAGAAGGCCGGATCAAAAAGTGCTCCGCCGAGCGCTTTCAATACCTGGTTAATATTAATATCGGTTGCGGGTCGCGTGAGCAGATAACCTCCTTTATGTCCCGGTGTACTTTTGATAAAACCTTCCATCCGGAGCAGTCGGGTTAATTTGGCCACATAATGACTGCTCAGACCCTCCGCTTCACTCAATTGAGGGATACTCATACCCGAAACATCCTTACACCCTGCAATGCGGATGAGGATTCTCAAACCATATTCTTCCTGAGCGGTAATTTTCATAGCGAACTGCGTTTATTAGAACATGCCCAATTCGAGTTGTGCGGCTTCAGACATCATAGATTTGTTCCAGGGAGGATTCCAGGTAACCGATACATGAACATCATTTACGCCTTCAATTGTTCTGACCTTCTGATCTACTTCTACCGGAATAGACTGCGCTGCAGGACAACCGGGAGCAGTGAGGGTCATCACGATTTGTACATTATTGATGGGCAGTATATCGATTTCATAGATCAGCCCCAGATCATAGATGCTTACCGGTATCTCCGGATCAAATATGGTTCTAAGACATTCAATCACCTTTTCCTTTAATACATCATTTTCCATATCAATATATTTTAGGCGGTGTGAGACTGTTTCACTTTAAACGCCAGCGCGTAATTTTTCATTTGATTTACCATAGCCAGCAATCCGTTTGAGCGGGTCTGCGCCAGGTGCGACATCATGCCAATAGTATTAATAAAATCGAGCCGCGCGTGAATAATATCTTCGGGCTTTTGACCCGATAATACACGAATCAGCATACTGATCAGCCCTTTCACAATTACAGCATCGCTATCGGCCTTATAAAAAACGCGGCCATTTTCAGTATATGCGGTCAGCCACACCATACTCTGACATCCTTTCACTTTATTGGCATCGGTCTTATGCTCCTGTTCCAGCGGTGCAAGCTTTTTTCCCAGGTCGATGATATATTCATATTTCTCATCCCAGGTATCAAAAAGCGAAAAATCATCAATGATCTCCGCTTCTTTTGATGCTATCGTTGGTATATCGCTCATTCGGATTATCGTAATAATTTGATGGCCCGATTAAGGGCATTAATCATAATATCAATTTCTTCATGGGTATTGTACACTGCAAACGAAGCGCGGATAGTGCCTGGAATACAGAAGAAGTCCATCAGCGGCTGGGTACAATGGTGTCCGGTGCGTACAGCCACGCCGGCATTGTCGAGTAAAATACCAATGTCCTGTGGGTGTACTCCATCTATAACAAAGGATACCACGCTGATTTTATCGGCTGAATTCCCGATCACCCGCAAACCGTCAATTGCCGTCAGTTGTTGTGTAGCATACTGTACAAGATCTTTTTCATGCCGTCTGATCTGCGCCTTTCCTATACCGTTGATAAAGTCGATCGAATACCTAAAAGCGATAGCATCGGCAATATTTGGAGTTCCAGCTTCAAACTTATACGGAAGGTCATTGTAGGTGGTATGGCTCCAGGTCACTTCTTTGATCATTTCGCCACCGCCATGAAATACCGGCATCTCTTCCAGCAGATCGCGCTTTCCGTATAATGCACCCAAACCGGTGGGGCCGTATAATTTATGCGCCGACAACACAAAAAAATCACAATCCAATGCCTGTACATCAATATCAAGATGTACGGAAGACTGCGCGCCATCTACCAAAACCACTGCACCACGCGCATGGGCTGCATCAATGATCTGTTTAACCGGATTAACGATTCCCATCGAATTGGACACATGAACAATGGATACCAGCCGGGTTTTGGGCGATAACAATTTTTCAAACTCATCCATCTGTAGCTCTCCCTGTTCATTGATCGGGATCACTTTCAATACGGCGGATTTTTCTTCACACAACAACTGCCAGGGTACAATATTGGAATGATGTTCCATGGTAGAAATGATGATCTCATCTCCTGCCTTAATATTCTTTCTGCCCCAGGTATTGGAAACCAGGTTGATCCCTTCAGTTGCACCGCGTGTAAAAATAATCTCCTCCCGTTCACCTGCATTGAGAAGCTCGCGAATCGTATCGCGTGTCGCCTCAAAAGCCGCGGTAGCTTCTTCGGCCAGCGAATGAATTCCGCGATGAATGTTTGCATTATAGCCAGAGTAATAATTTACCAGCGCATCAATCATAACCGCAGGCTTCTGCGTGGT
>JAEYRC010000063.1 GCA_023409675.1 Bacteroidota bacterium | reverse complement strand
CGATAGCACCGGATAAGCTGATGCCGCCAACCTGCTTTTTCCCGGCCACCAGCAGCTTTGACGAGGTTAAAAATTCGCTGCTGCAGGCAGGTTTTGATTATCCGCTGATCGGTAAACCCGATATCGGTGGCAGGGGAAGGGGAGTAAAAAAACTGCAGCATGATGCCGACCTGGAACATTATGTTCAAACAGTTCCCTTCGATTTTCACATTCAAAAATTCATTGATCTTCCCCGCGAAGCAGGGATATTTTATTACCGGCTTCCGGGTGAACCTCACGGCCATATTACCGGAATCGTTGAAAAGGAATTTCTAACGGTTACGGGTAATGGCCGCGATACCATAGGGGAATTGCTGCTTCAGGATAAACGCTATGTATTACAGTACCCGGTGCTCAGCGCCCAGCTTGGCAACCGCATACATGAAATTCCTCAAAACGGTAGCAGCCAGATTCTTGTACCCTATGGTAATCATGCCCGGGGGGCTAAATTCACTGACCAATCTGATTGTATAGATGAGGCATTAACCCGCACCATTGATGAAGCCTGCCAGCAGATCGATCAATTTTATTTCGGCAGACTTGATATACGGTATAAAAGTTGGGATCTTTTACGGCAGGGTAAAGACTTCTGTATTATTGAGATCAATGGAGCGGGATCTGAACCAACGCATATTTATGATCCGAAACATTCAATTTTTTTTGCATGGCGTGAAATTATCCGGCATTGGGAACTGTTATACCGGGTCAGTATTATCAACCATCAACGCGGTCACCGGTACCTGACCTTTTCTGAAGGAATTCAGATGTTCCGGGAAGACCGTGAACAATCGCGCCAGCTCAACCGCTTAAGTGAACAATTGTAATGGCTGATCAATCCTTAAAAATCTGGCTCAGGCTCTTTTTCGCCGGTATGCTGATCAGCTTCCTCGGTACCCTGCCCCTGGGCACCCTCAATATCGCCGCTATGCAGATCGCGCTTACCGATGGCTTTCGGCCGGCCCTGTATTTCGCGCTTGGGGCATTACTGGTGGAAGTTATTTTCGTACGTGTTTCACTCGTGGCCATGCATTGGGTAACCAGGCATAAACGTTTATTCGGATTGCTGGAATGGATCGCCGTAGTGGTAGTGGCAGCCCTGGCCATTTCGAGCTTCAGAGCAGCCATGGATCCGGAGGTTGAAAAGAATGTCATCCTGTTCAATACAATTCATCGGTTCTGGCTGGGCGTTATGCTCAGTGCGGTAAATCCGC
Source organism: Bacteroidota bacterium (assembly GCA_023409675.1). Classification (GTDB taxonomy): domain Bacteria; phylum Bacteroidota; class Bacteroidia; order Chitinophagales; family Chitinophagaceae; genus Flavitalea. Next base: position 3,804 of record JAEYRC010000063.1, on the reverse strand, counting down.
TTCAGATACCTTTTTGGTTTGGATGGAGCGCTGTCCTGTTTTCGAAAAAAATTCTTAGCCCCGATAACCGGCGCTACAATGTATATATCCTCGGAATCGGGTTAGGAACACTCGCGGGTAACATGGTATTTATTCTTGGCGGGAAATATATCACGGAATATTTTGATGCCAGCCAGCAGGTGATCAACCTGGTTATCGGCGCCATCTTCGCGGTAACGGCTGTACTGCTGGCGATTAAACGCCTATTCAAACGCAGAAAAAATTAATAAGGCGAAACTTAAGCAGAAGGGGTTTAGGATTGAACAGTCCAGTTATCCCGTTCATCCGGACTGAACTTCCAGGGCGCGAAATTGTTTTCAATATTACTGAACATGGCATTCCATTCCTGTGGTGCACGGCTTTCTTCCATGATCAGCGAACGCCGGAGTTCCAGTATAATTTCCAGCGGACTGATGGCCACAGGACATTCCTGAACACAGGCATTGCAGGTGGTACAGGCATTTAATTCCTCTACCGTAATGTAATCGTGCAGCAGGCTCTTACCATCATCCTTAAACGAACCATTCTTCCTAATATTTACACCGATCTCTTCCATGCGGTCGCGGGTGTCCATCATGATCTTACGTGGCGACAGGGCCTTGCCGGTTTGGGTGGCCGGGCATGCCGCGCTGCAGCGTCCGCATTCCGTACAGGTGTATGCATCCAGCAGGTTCCTCCAGCTCAGATCCGGAACATCTCGCGCACCGAATTTATCCGGTGCGGCGGCATCGGCAGGCGCAAGTTCTGGTTGCATGGCATACAGCACTTCCTGCTGTACAGAGACCATATTGCGCATTTTACCCATTGGTTCAAGCCGGGCATAGTAGGCATTGGGAAAGGCCAGCAGAATATGGAGATGTTTTGAATAAGGAAGGTAATTCAGGAAAGCCAGGATTCCGATGATGTGCAGCCACCATGCTGATCGTTCTACACCCACCAGCGTTTCGTTCGAAAAGCCTTCGAAAAGCGGCTGCAGGTATTGCGAAACAATAAAGTTGCCCGGGGTGGAGGCATAGTTCGGATGACCCCGCTGATACAAAATGCTGTCAGCCGTATTCATGATCAGGAAAAGACTCATCAGCACAATTTCTGTAATCAGAATATAATTGGCGTCGGAACGCGGCCAGCCATCCAAATCGCGGCTGATAAAACGCCGGATGGCCAACGCGTTCCTGCGGATAAGGAAAATGACGCAGGCTATGAGTACCGTAGCCGCCAGTATTTCGAAAGCGCCGATCAGGAAAAAATAAACATTGCCAAGCGCGGGAGCAAAGATGCGGTGTGTGCCTGCTATACCATCAATCAGAATTTCAAGAACTTCAATGTTGATAATGATAAATCCGGCATAAACAAAAAGATGCAGCAGGGCAACAAGCGGATTCCGGAACATCTTTTTCTGGCCAAATGCCAGTAACAACATATTCTTCCAGCGCTGCGGTTTATTATCAGTATAATCTTCCGATTTTCCCAGCAAAATATTCCGACGGATCTGCAACGCCTTACGCGAGAAGAAAATAATGGCAGCCGCCAGCAGCAGCAGAAATGCGATCTGTTGAATGTATTCCATATAGGCTGATAATAGGCTAAGATAGGCTAAAATATTCCGCGTAAAAAGCATATTTGACAGAATATTAAACTAATATAGCATTGCATAAAAAAGTGGAATGGAAAAAAAATATATACTGAACCAGCAAACCATTGATAAGAAACTTCGCCGCATGGCTTATGAAATACTCGAAAATAATTACAATGAAGAGTCGCTGATCCTGATCGGTATCCGTGACAATGGTTCCGTGATCGCTGAACATATAAAACAGTTGCTTAAAGAAATTTCCGATATCCCCACTACATTGCTGCACATATCCCTGAATAAAAAACTACCCGGAAAAATTGAACTCAGCGGAGCGGCGGATTTTAAGGATAAGGTGCTTATCGTTATTGACGATGTAGCGAACAGCGGTAAAACAATGCTGTATTCCATGCAACCCCTGCTACAGTATTATCCCCGCAAGATTCAGACCCTGGCGCTGGTTGAACGAACCCATAAACTCTATCCCGTACATAACGATTATGTGGGCCTGTCCGTAGCCACCACACTTCATGAACATATCTATGTGGAAGTGCAGGACAATATCGTTTCAGGTGCATATATGGAATAATAAAGCCACTGCGTTTTTTTGTATTCTGGCCATTTGTGCCGAATTTTAATAGTATACATTATTCATTTAATTAACCGGTTTATATGGAAGAGGCCCTCAAAAGAGCTGAACAATGGCTTGAAGGAAATTATGATGAACAGACCAAACAGGAGATCCGTTCCCTGAAGGAAACCAATAGCGCGGAATTCAATGACGCCTTTTACCGTAACCTTGAATTTGGCACTGGTGGTCTGCGGGGCATCATGGGCGTGGGTACGAATAGAATGAACAAATACACCGTGGGTATGTCGACCCAGGGTTATGCCAACTACCTGCGCAAGTCTTTCCCCGGTGGTATCATCCGCGTGGCCATCGCGCATGACTGCCGGAACAACAGCCGTTTTTTTGCGGAGATCGTAGCGAATGTTATGGCGGCTAACGGTATAAAAGTTTTTCTTTTTGAAGAACTCAGGCCCACACCTGAACTTTCCTTTGCTATCCGGCACCTGGGCTGTCAGGGTGGGGTGGTGTGTACCGCAAGCCATAATCCTAAAGAATATAATGGGTATAAAGCCTATTGGATAGATGGCGGCCAGCTGGTACCACCGCATGATAAGAATGTCATCAGCGAGGTGGAGCGCATTGCTTCCGTTGATGATGTGAAGTGGTCGGGCGGGGAAGAGAACATCACAATGATCGGCAAAGATGTGGATGAAGCATACCTGAAGATGGCCGTGGGACTAAGCGTGAATCCGGATATCATCAAACGGCAGCATGACCTGAAAATCGTATTCACCTCCATACATGGAACGGGAATAACCCTGGTTCCGCAATTGCTGGAACGCTATGGCTTCACGAATGTTCATATCGTACAGGAACAGGCCGAACCGGATGGAAATTTCCCCACCGTAGTGTATCCCAATCCTGAAGAAAGCGAAGCAATGAGCATCGGTCTGCAACAGGCAAAGGCGCTGGACGCGGATATACTGCTTGGAACAGATCCCGATGCGGATCGGGTAGGCATAGGGGTTAAAGATCACAAGGGCAATTGGGTACTCCTGAACGGCAACCAGACCGCGGTACTGGCCTTCAACTATATGATCGAATCACGGAAAGCCAAAGGTATTGCCAAAGCCAATGATATGGTGGTGAAAACTATCGTGACCACCGACCTGATCGATGAGATCGCGGCTGCAAATTCGGTTAAATGCTATAATGTACTTACCGGTTTTAAATGGATCGCGGAACTCATCCGTGAAAAAGAAGCATCTGAAAATTACATCATCGGCGGTGAAGAAAGTTACGGATTGATGATCGGATCACAACTCCGGGACAAAGATGCGATCGCTGCCGTCGCTATATTATGTGAAATGGCCGCGGTGGAAAAGGATAAAGGATCATCGCTGTTCAATAAATAGCTCGAATTGTATGTTCAGTATGGTTTTTATAAAGAAAGCCTGATCTCCATCACTAAAAAGGGTATGGATGGACAAAAAGAAATTGCCCGGATGATGGACCGGTTCCGGAGCAATCCGCCACAGGTGCTGCACGGCATTCCTGTTGAACATTTGCTCGACTATTCCTCCGGAACAGGTAAAAACCTGCGCACTGGTGAAAACCGCAACCT
>JAEYRC010000387.1 GCA_023409675.1 Bacteroidota bacterium | reverse complement strand
TCGGGACGCGCGGAAATCCATTGCTGGTCGAGTTTTACCAGTTCACGCATGCCATCAATGAATATTTCTTCCGGTACAGCCGGCATGCACATTCTGGCGGCTGAATGATTGAAACGTGCGAAGTTATCGTATGGCCTGAAAATAAGCGCCTGGCCCGATTCGGAACGATAGGCTTTGATGCCCTCAAAAATAGACTGGCCATAATGGATCGCTGACAGGGAAGGACTGATCACCAGGGGCTGAAAGGGTTTAATCTCAACATTCTTCCATTCTCCGTCAACATAATCAGCTTCCAGCATATGATCGGTGAAATATTTTCCGAAAGGAACCTGCTCAAGCGATATTTCGGCTAGTTTACTGGTCAGGGATTTACGGATCGGTATCGTAGTTTCTGCAATCATCTCCGAATAATTATTTTGTGGCCACAAAGGAACAAACAATCTTTGTCGTTCCAAAATTTCGGGGCTATTTTTACTAACAAATGTTAGTTAATTTACCCTGATCACCTTTTTACGCTAATTTGCCGGCATGGATCTGCAACATTTAGAACTGCCCAACACGGTTATTGCTGAATTGTATGCCCGGTCTTTAACGACCCCAGGCCATCAGCAGCAGCCCGCGCCGCTGTCGGCAGCACCTGAAAAATATTACCTGGGAGAAAATCAACAACAGGTACTGGTTGCGGTGGAAGCTACTGATGCGGCTTTTCTTCCCGATACTGATCTTCAGTTTCTGATAAAAATACTCGGAGCCTGTAAATTAAATCTGGCCGATATCGCGCTGATCAATATTCACCATCATCCCTTACAGATCGATGAACTCAGGCAGCGGTTAAAGCCCCGGATCGTACTGCTTTTTGGCATTGAACCCGCACGTTTAAATCTTCCTATCGATTTTCCCGAATTCAAGCTACAGGCCTATGCCGGGTGCACCTACCTGAAAGCCCCGGGAATCGCGCAGTTGAACGACCCGGGACCAAAGGGAAAAGCGCAAAAAACAAGTTTATGGGGATGTTTGAAAGAACTTTTCTTAAGTAAATAATATGCTGCCGAAATTGATATTTGCCACGAATAATGCCCATAAGGTTGCTGAAATTCAGTCGGCCGTGGGCAGTGCAATTGAGGTGATCACCATGCGGGAAGCCGGTATTGACCAGGACATTCCCGAGCCCTTTCCTACCCTGCGGGAAAACGCGGAAACAAAAGCGCAAACAATCGCCAGGCTCAGCGGACTTCCCTGCTTTGGTGAAGATACCGGCCTGGAAGTAGACGAGCTGAACGGCGCCCCTGGCGTAAAAAGCGCCCGCTATGCCGGCGAACCCCAGGATGCCGCTGCTAATGTGCAGAAACTGCTGGCCGAACTGGGAACTTCCGAAAACCGGGCTGCACGCTTCCGCACGGTCATCGCGCTGGTAATGGATGGGGAATGCCATTTTTTTGAAGGGATCTGTACCGGTCACATAACTCTATCCCCGAGGGGTACCGAGGGTTTTGGATATGATCCGGTATTCATTCCTGATGGCTCGGAACAAACTTTTGCTGAAATGGGGCTGGAAGAAAAAAACAGGTACAGTCACCGGAAAAAAGCGGCGGACGCACTGGTTTTATTTTTGCAGGACAGGATAAAGAATTTTCCATCAAGTGGTATTAAATAAGAAATATTGTTATCTAAAAGCAACCATACTATTGCGGAAAGCGACTTAATAAAAGGTTGTATAGAAGGCGACAAGCGAATGCATGAGGAGTTATACAACAGGTTTGCCTCCAAGATGTATGCAGTTTGCCTTCGCTACACCAATAATAGCGATGATGCGCAGGATCTTTTACAGGAAGGATTTATAAAAGTTTACCGGAATTTACACCGTTTCAGAGCCGAAGGGTCTTTTGAAGGCTGGATCCGCAGGGTTTTTATCAATTCTTCCATTGAACATTTCAGAAAAAAATCCGCGAAACTGTCCACGGTCAGCGATAAGGAAGAGGGAACAATTCCCGATAACGACATCTCTGCCCTGGATACCCTTGCAGAAAGGGATATCATCGCGCTGATTCAGGGGCTATCCCCTGGTTACCGGACCGTTTTTAATCTGTACGTCGTTGAAGGCTATTCACACCGTGAAATCGGTGAGTTATTGAATATCAGTGAAGGAACGAGCAAGTCGCAACTTGCCCGGGCAAAGGGTATTCTGCAAAAACGCGTTGCCCGGTATTTAACCGATACGAATAAGTCATACAGTAAATAATCATGGCTGAACAGTTAGCGTATAAACTTAAAAATCTTGAAGTTGCTCCTCCGGAAGCAAGCTGGAAAGCGATTTCCGGCTTACTCGACGCGGAATATGTTCCTGCTGAAAGTGTGCTGGCAGGCAGGCTGACCGATTTGGAAATACATCCTCCTGCGGTAGTATGGGAGAAAATTGATACCGCACTTCAAACTCCAGTCATTCCCCGACAAAAACCTGCTACTGTATTTCGCTTACCAGCGCTAAAAGTAGCCGCCGCTGCCGTTCTGCTGGCGCTGATCTCAGTATCGGCTTTTTATATCTTTAATCAGAACCTGCCCACTGCCGTACCACATGATCCGGTGGTGTTCAATACTCCGGAACCCATTGTTCCTGATGAACCATTAAAAGTCACGGAGCTTCACCCCGAAACGCCGGTTACAGCATCTGCAAAAACTTCCCGTTCCCTGCAGCAACCTGTTCAGGCCAATACCATTCAGTATGCTGAAGTTCATTTCACGGATGAACTCCCTGAAAGACGATATTCACCCATAACCGATGATATGATCCATCCGGCCAATAACCGCCCGATAACTGTTGATGCACCCCCTATCCGCGACGAGCAGGGAAATATCATCATGGATATGCGGCTGGTGAGCGCTGATAACGGTCAATATGTGATAGTTACCAGCCCGAACGGTGAACAAACCCGCATCTCGAAAAAATTTGCGGCCATGCTCAGCTACCTGAATGAAGA
>JAEYRC010000362.1 GCA_023409675.1 Bacteroidota bacterium | reverse complement strand
TTCCTGAGGGGTTTTTCTTGAGCGCATTTCGGTGGAAGGGCTGACACTGTAAGACATTCAGCAGCTCAAACAGCAGGTGTACTGGGTAATGGAGGAGGCGCTGATACGCTATAAGGCCTCGTGGATTGAGTCGGCAGGGCAGCATAACGCGGTGTAATCACCAGGCGGCGACGTCATAATCTTATCGCTCAACCTATACATTAAGTATATTGCGCTTAACTAAAAATGCTTTCAGTTGTTGTATGCCGAAGTGATTATTCCGCTCGCTTTGCCGAAGAATTTTACCTGGGTGGTCCCTGATCATTTGCGTGAAACCGCGCTTCGGGGATGCCGTGTGGAAGTGGTGCTGGGGAAGCAGAAAAAGTATGCGGGCATTATCAAAAGACTGCATCAACAGGCTCCGGAACATTTTGAACCAAAGGAGATCATTCATGTGCTGGATGCTGAACCGATCGTAAATGATCAGCAATTGCAGCTCTGGGAATGGATGGCTACTTATTATATGTGCAGTGAAGGGGAGGTGATGGCGGCTGCGCTGCCCGCGCATTTCAAACTAAGCAGCGAATCTATCCTGGTTTTTAATGAAGAAGCGGGTGAAGATTTCTCCGATCTTGATCAGCAGGAATTTCTGGTTGCGGAAGCCTTGCTGATCAAAAAGCAACTGAAGATGGAGAAGGTACAGCAGTTACTCGATTCCCTCAAAACCTATCCTGTTATTAAAAAACTTATTGACCGAAAGATCTGTTTTGTTTGGGAAACCCTGCGGGATACCTATGTTCCCAAACTTCAGACTTATGTTACCCTTAACGGTCAGTATCGCTCCGAAGCGCAGTTAGAAGAGCTCCTGAACAACTGGTCACGGGCGCCTAAACAGCTCGACCTGCTGCTCGCTTACCTGCATTTGTCAAAAACAAGCGGCGAAGTAAGCAAGCCTGAGCTGCTGAAAAAAAGCGGTGCTTCAGATGCGCAGTTAAAAGGGCTGGTGGAGAAGCAGATCCTGAACCTGGAAAAGCGCCGGGTCGACCGCTTACCGTTTCTGGCAAAAGAAACCTATATCGATTTTGAACTTTCTCCATCACAGCAGGAAGCGCTCGACAGGGTGAATGAAGCGCTGGAATCAAAACAGGTTTGTTTGCTGCATGGTATCACATCAAGCGGCAAAACCCTGATCTATATTAAACTGATTGCGGCATTTCTGAAAACAGGAAAGCAGGTCTTATTCTTATTGCCGGAGATCGCGCTAACGGCACAGATCATACGCCGTTTACAGAAACATTTCGGTGGGCTTATCGGCATATACCATAGTAAGTTCAGTCAGAATGAACGGGTAGAAATCTGGAATAATGTTAAAAAGGGTGAATTAAAAGTGGTGCTCGGCGCCCGTTCGGCATTGTTTCTTCCTTTTACCAATCTTGGTCTTATTGTAGTGGATGAGGAACACGACAGTTCTTATAAGCAGCAGGATCCGGCGCCCCGCTACCAGGCCCGGGATTCCGCGATATATTATGCTTCAGTTTTTGGGGCCAAAGTGGTACTGGGAACCGCTACACCGTCAATGGAAAGTTACTATAATGCCAGCAACGGCAAGTACGGTTATGTAGAACTTACCGAACGCTTTGGGGGACTGGCTCTTCCGGCCATTGAATTGATCGATACGCGCCCGATGATGGGGAAAGACATGAGCAGGGTGATGATCAGTGAACCGCTCAAAAAGGCAGTGGAAGAAACAGTTTCCAAAGGGCGGCAGGTGATTCTTTTTCAAAACAGGAGAGGCTATTCTCCATACCAGATCTGCCAGGTATGTGGATGGATACCGCACTGCCGCTATTGCGATGTGTCGCTTAACTTTCATAAAAATACCAACAAGCTGCATTGTCATTATTGCGGAACGGTTTATCCTCCGATTCACAGTTGCCTGGCCTGCGGTAGTGACCGCTTTGTTCAGCGTAATTTTGGTACGGAAAAAATTGAGGAGCAACTGGAAGAAATTTTTCCGGAAATGCGGATTGCCCGGATGGATATCGACAGTGTACGGGGTAAACAGGCTCATGACAACCTTATTCAGCAGTTTGAGCAGCAGAAAATTGATATTCTTGTAGGCACCCAGATGGTGGTGAAGGGCCTTGATTTTGAACATGTACAACTGGTAGGCATTCTGGATGCCGACAGTTTATTGAACTTCGCGGATTTCCGGGTAAATGAACGGGCCTTTCAAATGATTGAACAGGTAAGCGGTCGCGCCGGTCGTAAAGGTGACAGCGGTAAAGTGTTGATTCAGGTGGCGAATGGTCAGCATCCGGTACTGGACATGGTCATGCGTCATGATTACCCGCGCTTTTTCGCGCAGGAACTGGAATCGCGCCGGAAATTTTTCTACCCGCCCTTTTCAAGGATCATCCTGCTGACCTTCCGGCATAAGTTGAAAGATGTGGTGTATGAGGCTGCTATGGGATTTGAAGCTGCGCTTCACCAGCAATATGGAAAATATATGGTGGGTCCGGCTGAACCGGTCGTAAACCGCATCCGCAACCAGTACCTGATGGAATTGTTACTCAAGCTGCCCCGCGATGCCGGGGTCATCGCGTCCTGTAAGCGCGACATTCTCGATACCGTTGCCCGGATGCATCAGAACAAACGCTTCAGATCCGTTGTGGTAATTCCGGATGTAGACCGATAAAACCAGCAGTATGATTTATCACCAATACTCCCTTAAGCCACTTAATACATTTGGTATAGATGTTAAAGCCCGCGATTATGCTGCGTTCAGCGATACCGATCAGTTGGAAGCATTGCTGAAAAGGGCAGATGGTGCGCCTGCTTTGATACTTGGCGGAGGCAGCAACCTTTTGCTTACAGGAGATATTGATGGATGGGTGCTCAAAAATGCGATAGGCGGTATTGATATCGTAAAAGAAGACCGTCAATATGTTTACCTGCGGGCAGGAGCAGGCGTTAACTGGCATAGCTTTGTGCTGCATTGTATTGATCGTGGATTAGGTGGGGTGGAAAATCTGTCGCTTATACCGGGTAATGTTGGCGCATCGCCCATGCAAAATATTGGCGCCTATGGGGTGGAACTGAAAGACGTCTTTCACTGCCTGGAAGCTTATGATATTTCCCGGCGTAAAATTGTTGAATTTTCGAATGCTGACTGTGCGTTTGGTTACCGCGACAGTATCTTCAAGCAGGAGTATAAGGGCCGGTACATCATTTTAACCGTAACCTTCCGGTTGCATAAACATCCGGTTATAGATACCCGTTATGGCGCTATAGAGGAAGAGCTGATCAGTATGGGCATCACTGATCCGGGGATAAGAGAGGTGTCCAATGCCGTTATCCGTATTCGGAAAAGTAAACTTCCTGATCCTGATTTACTGGGTAACGCGGGCAGCTTTTTCAAAAATCCGGTTGTTCTTCCGGAACTGTATCAGCGACTGAAAGCAACATCTCCCGGCATACCAGGTTTCGAACTTAGTGATGGCCGGGTAAAAGTTCCTGCTGCCTGGCTTATAGAGCAATGCGGTTGGAAAGGGTACAGGAAAGGAGATGCCGGCTGCCATATCCAACAGCCGCTGGTGCTGGTAAATTATGGAAACGCCAGCGGGCAGGATATACTTGACCTCAGCCAGATGATCAGCCGGTCGGTGGAAGACCAGTTTTCGGTTGTGCTGGAGCGTGAGGTCAATATTTTTCCCTGACCGCCGGTGTTTTATCCGATAAGGATATTCAATCTAATACCGCTAAGATTTTAAGAAAAATCTTCTCCGTCAAAATCTTCTTCATCGGTATAGGCGGATGCATTGCCCAGGTTAAGCATGGAGCCCATCAGGTCTTTGAATTCGATCTTATCCTGAACGATCTTTTTACTGACCAGTGAATAAGCCGATAGGCCATGCAGTACAAACTCCATCATCAGGGCGGTTTCTTTTTCATTCGCCTGGCGGAAATATTTTTTGACCAGGGCATGTAATCCGTTAACCTGATACAACTCCCGGATTTTGTCTTCTTCTGTAGAATTGGCCAGCAGGGTGAGGGTGTTGCCACTATCGAACCAGGAAATAATGGATCGGTAAGGATTTTCCGTCTGCTGCGTACCCCGCTTCTTTTTGAGGGATTCGGGATTTGGGAAGAACGTTACAAACTGTGTACGGATAGCCTTGTCGACCAGGTTCATGGCCACCTGGTAAGGGCCTTCCTGCTCACCTTCATAAACCAGTTCAATTTTGCCGGTAATGGAAGGAATAATTCCGACCAGGTCGCTGATCCAGACCTGCGTATGAGCTTCCCCGTTAAGTATCGCTCTCCGTTCGGCTGCGCTTACAGCATTTTCAAATGCGGAAATACTTAACCTTGCGGAAACCCCGCTTTTCTTATCAACATATTCACTGCTCCTGGCCTCAAAGGAAATCTGTTCAATCAGCCTGCGGATCAGATCACCAGCACTAACCAGTCCGGCCTGTTCTTCCGGAATAACGGCCTCCTGTTCGGTTATGGCCAGGGCGGTTTCAATGGTCTTCGGATAATGGGTCAGGATCTGGCTCTGGATGCGGTCTTTCAGCGGAGTAACAATTGATCCGCGGTTCGTATAGTCTTCAGGGTTAGCCGTAAATATAAACACCATATCCAGGGGCAGGCGAACCTTGAATCCGCGGATCTGCACATCGCCTTCCTCAAGAATATTAAACAATGCCACCTGTATTCTTGCCTGCAGATCAGGCAATTCATTAATGACAAAAATACCGCGGTTACTGCGGGGAATAATACCATAGTGGATGACCTGTTCATCGGAAAAACTAAGCTTCATATTCGCCGCCTTGATGGGGTCGATATCACCGATCAGGTCGGCGACGCTCACATCGGGGGTTGCCAGTTTCTCGCCATAGCGTTCGCTGCGGTGTATCCAGGTTACCGGCGCGTCATCACCCTTTGCTTTTACCAGTGCAATACCGTATGGACTAACCGGGTTCAA
>JAEYRC010000273.1 GCA_023409675.1 Bacteroidota bacterium | reverse complement strand
GAGGCTGCGGCAGGGGCTAATGCCTGGATGGCGCCGATGATTGGAGCAGGAACTTTTATGACCCCATATCCGGGACAAAAAGTGATGGATAACGATAAAGGACAACTGATGCTTCAATTGGAGCAGTCCATTCCGAACCGGGCTAAACAAAAAGCGAAAGAAGCATGGCTTATCTCCCGTAGCCAGGTTGAACTGGCGGGCAGGGAGGTCACCTGGAATGATTTCAGGGCTACGGCAAAAAATCTGTATTCCTCCTGGCAAACCGCCCTGAAGAAAATAGATGTACTGCGGAAAAATGAGGCCTTGTTACTGATGATGAAAAAAATAGAAGAAGTGCGCTTGCCGTATAATCAATCCTTACTGGGAAATATTTATAAAGCCGAAGCGGCTGTTGAAGAAAACCGCAACCGGATCATTATGGAGGAAGGAACGATCAGTGAAGCGATGGCTATGCTGAATGGCATGATGAACCGGCAGGCAACCCTACCCTTTCAGGTAGATACCACTTTTGAACTTGTTTTTACCCCCGTACTGGTCGACACTTTCGACCTGGCATCAAGCCGGAAAGATATTTACAGAATGGATGAAAATATCCGTTCCATGTTTAGCGGCATCAACGCTATGGAGTTGGAACGCAAACCTGAATTCCGGATCCGCTTCGATCATATGTCGCCCCTCGGCGGTATGATGCCCCATGCCTTCAGTATAATGGGGATGGTAAGTATTCCTATCGCTCCCTGGTCTTCGGGAATGTATAAATCAGAAATCCGTTCCATGCGCAGCACTATTCGATCAATGGAACTGGAACGGGGAGCTATGTTGCAGGAAAGCATGGGCAGAATTTACGGCATGATGGAGCAGATCAGGCGTATGCAAAAGAAACTGCTGGGCATGAAGGAAAATGTACTTCCCGCATTGCAGCGGTCGATGGATGTTAACCTGATTGGCTACCAGGAAAACCGCCTTGCCCTGATCACAGTGATCGATTCATGGGAAGCATTGACCATGATGCAGTTGCAGGTGCTGGAAGAAGAATTTGAACTTTCCAAAATGATCATCAGCTATGAAAAAGAACTATATCGCTAAAAAGTTGTTGAGCAGCCTGTTGATTTTCATACTGCTGTTTTCGTGTACTGCTGACAGTGAACGGGCCGGCATGGATGATACGCAGGATGCAGCGGCGGCAGTTGTTCAGGATAGCCTGATGCCTGCTCCCGACCTGATTCAGGCCGATTATGGATCAAAGGTTTTTACCATTGTCGTACAGGGAATTATCGGCTACGATACCCGCAATACAAGTATGGTATCTGCACGTGTAAATGGACGGATCGATAAACTGAATATCCGCTACAACTATCAACCTGTACAAAAGGGAATGGTATTGATGGAGATCTATTCTCCCGAACTGGTGAGCGCTCAGCAGGAAATGCTGTACGCCCAGCGCCAGGATGACCGGTCAATACAGTCCAAAACCATTCAGCGACTGCGTTTACTGGGTATGCCGGAACAGCTTATCCGATCGGTGATCAGCTCAGGCAAAGTACTCTACCGGTTTCCTGTATACGCGCCCTCGGATGGGTATATTCTCGACAACGCTGTTCAAACCGCTGTGGTTCCTTCAGCAGCATCGCCTACCGCGATGAACGCCGAAGCCGGAACGATGAATGCCATGGAAGCGACCAGTGGCAGCAGTTATCCTGCGGAACCAGGCGCTTCATCGACATCGCTGCTTCGTGAAGGGCAATATATTCGTGCTGGGCAACCCCTGTATACGATCTATAAACGGGATAACCTGGTAGCCGAATTTTCCCTTACGCCGGAACAGGCGGCCCATCTAAAACCTGGAACGGGATTCCTGTTCCAAACCGCTTCTGACCCGCAAAAACTATATGCTGCAAAGCTGGATCTGATTCAGCCGGCGCAGCAAAAAGGCAGGCCCTATACGCTAACCCGAACCTATCTAGGAAAATCCACGCTGCGGGCGGGCGAACTGGCCGAAGCGTATTTTGCCCTGAACGTAACCGATAGCTGGTGGCTTCCTGCAACAGCGGTTTACCGCTCGGGAAGCCAGGCCATCGTTTTTCGTTATCATCAGGGAGAATTCAAGGCTGTACAACTCAGGCATGGACTTACTCAGGATGGAACCGTTCAGATCCTGGATGATATCAGCGGCTGGAATATCGCCGCTAATGCATGGTTTATAGCAGACAGTGAAAGTTTTTTAAACCCGGTGGATTATGCACCATAATACCACCTTAACCTGGATATGTATGCGCTTATTACTATTCATTGCCATCTTTAGCTTCGGCATAGCCTGCACGACACAGGACAAAAAAAACGCTGATACAACGGAACAGCAAACCTATACCTGTCCGATGCATCCGCAGATTGTTCAGTATGAACCATCCACCTGTCCTATTTGTCATATGGATCTGGTGCCCTTTGACCGGAATAACCAGGATGAATTTCTAACGCTTGGACCCGAGCAGATTGCACTGGCCAATATAAAAACCCTCGTGGTCGGTGATACCAGCGGGTTGAATTCCCGTAACATTAATGGCCGTCTGGTGATCAATCCGGAACAAACAGTTATTGTGAGCAGCAGGGTTCCGGGAAGAATTGAACGATTATACTTCCGCGAAACAGGTGTTGCCCTGCAGAAAGGTCAGCCGATGTATCAGATTTATTCAGAAAACCTGATGGCGTTGCAGCAGGAGTACCTGCTGGCCCTTGACCAGGTTGAGGCATTTCCGCAAAATGAAACGTTCCGTGAAATTCTGTCAGCCGCCGAAAAGCGACTGCTGCTGCTCGATCAGACACCTACACAAATCAGCGCACTTAAACGAACAAAGACAAGCGCAGGATCAATAACCTATTATGCCCCGGCAGGCGGTATTGTGGCGGCGGTGAATACCATTGAAGGACAATATGTGGAAGAAGGCAGTACAATATTAACCATAGAAGGCTATTCAACATTATGGGTAGAAGCGGATGCCCGAACCGCGGAACTTAATGGAATAAAAGCTGGCGACCGTCTGCCTATCATTGTTTCAGGATATGAAAACATCCCGGCTACTATGACCGTATCGTTCATTGAACCTGAATTTCGGCCCGGCTCAAGGTATATCACGCTGCGCGGAGAAGCCCGCAATCCGGACAACCGCCTCAAACCCGGCATGCAGGTGACCATACAACTTCCGGGAAAAGCGCATGCAGACCGCTTACGGATTCCCGCCAATGCGATCATACACCATGAAAAAAGCAGTCATGTTTGGGTAGAAACAGCGGAGGGAATATTTGAACCGCGTCGTGTTCGTACCGGTGAACAGGATGCCGGTCAGGCTGAAATAATTGAAGGGCTTGAGGCAGGTGAAAAACTGGTTGTACAGGGCGCTTATTTGCTGTACAGTGAATATGTTTTAAAAAAGGGAGATCTGGCAGAGGCACTGTAAATTGCCCTTTCTAATTGAAGAAAGCGTGCTAAGTTCGCAGTGTATAGGGTAATTCCGCATAAAGATTCTTTTAATAAATAGTTCAAATTCTAAAAACAAAAATCAACAAGCTATGAAGCAAACAATGTATTCTTACCTGACGATCCTGCTGAGTGCGGCAGTGTTTACCGCCTGTGGGGATCAGGCATCAACCGAAAATGAGCACAAGCATGAGCAGGAAATGACCAGCACTGAAACACCTGTTAAAACCGGCGAAGCCCAAATTTCAGATGCTACACTGAATGCCGTTTACCCACATTACCTTACCCTGGCCGAAGCGCTGGTAACCGAAAATACCGCGCAGGCCCGAATCAGCGCCAATGCCATCGCCGTGGGAACCGAATCATTGGGTTCAGGAAATTCCATCTACACCCAGGCAAAACGTATTGCTGAAAGCGATAAGCTCGATGAACAACGCACCCTGTTCTCACCGCTCAGCAATGAACTGATTGAAAAAATCAAAGCGGCAGGTGTCAGCAGTGGAGCTGTTTACGTGGAATTCTGCCCGATGGCGTTTAACGATAAGGGTGGTTACTGGCTGAGTGATAAGAAAACTATCCGTAATCCCTATTATGGCGATGAGATGCTGAATTGCGGTACGGTGAAGGAAACACTGGGGAGTGAGTAGAAGTTTTGGGTGTTGTGTAGTGCTGATTTTGGTTGACTCCTTTTCAAGTTATTCATAGCGGGAGAAGATAATTTTCGTTTGGCCTGGTAGTAATTAGTTCTTTGTGTAAATGGTTTATAGTTAATTGTATTGATGAGTTATCCACCCGTGCAGGTGGAGCGAAGTGAGGCGAAGCGTAGCGGAGCCGAACTGAGCGGAACCTGCACGGGAATGGCGGCAAATTTTGCCCGCTTTTTTTATAACTTTAAATACAGTTTTATGGACAACAATCAAATCTTCCCAAAGACTTTTTCAAGCAGTTTAAAAGCAAAGAAGACTTCCAATCTTTTTTCAGCGAGCTCTACAAACAGGGCGTAGAAGAAATGCTCCAGGGCGAGCTGGATCAGCACCTGGGTTATGAGAAGCATAGCAAGGACGGCCATAACAGCGGCAATAGCCGTAATGGATCCTACTCAAAAAAAGTAAAGACCGAATCGCTTGGCGACTTAGTGCTTAATATCCCCCGGGATCGCAACAGCGAATTTGAACCTCAGTTGATCCCTAAAGGCTCCCGCATGAGTGATAAACTGAAAGAATCCATTATTGGCATGTATAGCCGGGGAATGGCCACTTCCGATATATCCCGCCAGGTAAAAGAAGCCTATGGTGTCGACGTCAGTGAGGGCACGGTCTCCAATGTAACCAATCGTATTCTTGAACATGTCAAAGAATGGCAGCATCGGCCACTGGAACCTGTTTACTTTACCGTATGGATGGATGGCATTGTGCTGAAAGTAAAGCAAAATGGCAAGTACATCAACAAATGTATCTACCTGGTAATCGGGCTAAAGGAAAATGGCTTAAAAGAGGTACTGGGCCTGTGGATGGCAGAAACAGAGTCAGCTTCCTTCTGGATGAGTGTGCTCACGGACCTGAAGGCCCGGGGGGGGTGGAAGATATCCTAATCGCCTGTACCGATAACCTGAAAGGCTTTACAGATGCCATCAAAGGCGTTTTTCCTCAAACAATCACACAGCTTTGCATTGTACATCAGATACGCAACTCATGCAAATATGTTGTTTGGAAAGACAGGAAGGCCTTCTGCGCCGATCTTAAAAACATCTACGGAGCCATCAACCGCCAGGCAGCTGAGCAGGCCCTCCAGGAGTTTGATGCTAACTGGGGACAGAAATACAAACATGCGATCCAATCCTGGCGATCCAACTGGGACAATCTCACCAGCTATTTTGACTTCCCGCTGGAGATCCGAAAAATCATCTACACTACCAACACCATTGAAAACCTCAACAGGGGAATCCGCAAATACATTAAAACCAAGGTTCAGTTTACCGATGATGCAGCCGCTCAAAAGGCCGTTTATCTGGCCATCATGAACATCGAAAAAAAATGGAGTATGCCAATCCAAAATTGGGGCTACATACTCCATCAGTTCTTAACTATCTTTGAAAAACGATGCCGGCTCTAAATACACTTACTTAATCCATTTACACAAAATATTTTATACTCTCCATAGCCAGCGAGCAATGTTTCCTCATTGCATCCGTAGGCGAAGCTATCCAGAAAACAATGCTATTCTATGACAGGATAAAACACTGTAATGATCCGGGTTGCTTCGGGCAAAGCCCTCGCAACGGTTGGGGTATTGCCGCAGTGGGGTTTGGCTTTGCAAGCTCTTTGACAAAGCTTTAGACTGCGGGTTGGCTTGCGCGGCTTTAGCAATGTACTTGCAAATATCGTGGCCTAATACTGTCCATAGATACTCATCCCTTCTCCAAAATATTGATGTTTTAAATGTTCATATACTAAGTTTGTTTTTAAGTCAATGTCGTCTGTTTGATATGTCGGGTAAGGCAATAATTCAAATAATGTTTTACTCACGGTATTAAAAACTGCCGCTGCTGTTACTGATTTGTCAGCCCATTGTTCAACTTTCAATTTGTCTTGTTTCAACTCTTCAAGTAGTTCAATTGATATTTTCTTGATTTCGTTTTTCTCTTTTTCCTGTAACTTTTTACCGTGTCTGAGAATGTCAAAAATGGCTTTTTGCTCGTCTGTTAGCCCTTCTCGTTTGGTATCGGCTTCTTCTTCGGAATACGAGTTTATGAGTTCAATCAGTTTTCTGAATGTTTCTTTAATTACAACTTCGTCTTTGCCGCTGTTATATTCTTCAATTATTTCCTGATACCGTTTGTAATAGTCAACGGTCAAAGGATTGCGTTCTACCATTCGTTTCAATTGCTTTTCAACTTTGTCTTTGAGTGATTGAACGGCAGCATTTTTATTCTTTGTCTTAAGGAAATATTGCTCCAATAAGTCAAAGTTCAATCCGCTTAGGTCAATGATTTTTTCTTCAGTATGTCCTGGTTCGGCAACCATATTTTCTATGGATTCATCCACCACATTCTGAATTTTTCGCATTATGTCGGCAACATCTGCACTTTCAATATTGTCTTCAATAGCGGTGTAGATTACATCAATGGCGTTCTTTCTTGGTGCATATTGATTTAGAACCTTGTCAGGTTGCAGGGCTTTATACTTCTTAAAAACCTCTCTTGCCAAAACCTGAAATTTACGCTTGGTTTCATCGTTGGTGTAAACAGCGTTTACGGCTTTTTCCATTGCAGCCAATTTGTGCAAACCGTCTGCTTTAATAAGTTCCTGCAAATCAAAATTCACTTCATCATGCAAAAATGTTTCAGTAGCTTCTAATGCTTCTTCCAATTGTTTGATGAGTTCTTCTTTCGGCTTTACAGGTGGTTCAGGTTTTTGGCCTCCACCGCCTTCGCCATCTTCACCACCAGAACCGTAAATAGCCAAAGCATCCAATAAAGCAGTATAAGTTTCAATATAATCTACAATCAAGCCGTTGTTTTTGCCTTCGCTGATTCGGTTGGCTCTTGCAATGGCTTGCATCAACGTATGAGATTTCAATGGCTTGTCTAAATACAAAGTAGAAAGGGTAGGCACATCGAAACCTGTAATCCACATGGCACAAACTATCACAAAACGAAAAGGGTCATCTTCATCTTTAAACCTTGTTTCAAGGTCTTGGGTGTTCATTTTCTCTCGGTGTGGTTCAATGTCTAAATCCCATTTCTGAAATTTTTGAATTTCGTTTTGCTCCGAACTCACCACCACACAAATTTCCGTTTCCTTTATCCATTGCAGTTCGCGACTTTTCTCTAATAGTTCCTGGTCACCATATTTTCCTTTGGCAACTTCTTTTTCTAATTGCTCAACGGTCAATTTCCAATGGTGTGTAATTAAATCATACATTCTTACGGCTGTGAGTTTATCGAATGCCACAAACATTCCTTTGCCTTTGTAGCCACGGT
>JAEYRC010000230.1 GCA_023409675.1 Bacteroidota bacterium | reverse complement strand
GTGACGGTTATCCCCCATCATCCAGAAATAATCCATTTTGAAAGTATACTGCGTGGACTCTTTACCGTTGATGAATATGCGCCCATCGCGCTCTTCCCAGGTGTTTTGTTCATAAACCCGTATCAGGCGCTTATATAATTTTATATTCCGGGGGGTCAGGTCAATTACCGCGCCCTTTGCCGGAACCCACAGGGGTCCGAAATTATCTACCGACCAATGGAATTCTGCATCATAGGGAAATACATCACCGTAATTATCCACAATGATCTTCTCAATGGAATCTACACCCGGAATGGTCCGCAATTTCTCCACCTCGCTTTCGGTAAGATTGAGGACATAGGTGCCCTGGTTGGCATAATGGAAATCTGTTCCATCGGGCGTTAGCATTATACCTGCATCTTCCACCACATCGGGAGTTAATCCGCGACCTGATGTTATTACATGATATTCCGTTGCTTCGGTTGGTGAAACAAAGCCCGGTTCACCATTGATGTATAAGCGACCATTAATGAGTTGAAGGGAGTCGCCGGCTATGGCAACACAACGTTTGATATAGTTTTCCCGCTTATCCACCGGACGGGTGGTGATCCTGTACTGATCCCACACATTTTCATATGCTCTTCTGGCACTGACGGCTTTCAATTGTGTTTCGTCAGGGTACTGCGTACGCAGTTGCGTTTGCAGCCTGCGTTCTTCCCTGCGCAGGATATCATAATAAGGATCCTGTGAATCAAATTCCCGCGTCAGGGTATCGCCCACCGGAAAATTGAACACCACCACATCATTGCGTTTTACCGGACTTGAAAACCAGCGACGGTAAGGCAGGTTTACCGATTCAATATAAGATTTACCGCCAAAGACAGGCAGGGTATGGTGTACAAACGGAACGGCCAGTGGCGTGTTTGGAATACGGGGACCGTAACTCAGTTTGCTTACGAATAGAAAATCATTAACGAGCAGGGTTTTTTCCATTGAGCCGGTGGGAATCACATAAGCTTCAAACACGAAGATCCGGATAAGGGTTGCCGCTACGATGGCGAATATCGCGGCATCGATCCATTCACGTGCAGGGCTTTTCCGGTGTTTACGTACGGCTTCAGGACCTATATACCGGGTGTCCTTTTCATCATTGGCAATCATTGGATAATAAATGAAAGGCACCAATACTGCTAACGCATGATCTTTCAGGCTGAACTTTCCGAATAGTTTAATGAATTCGATCAGTATCCACAGGCTGATAAACCAACCGGCAACAGGAATGAATTGCCAGAAAAACCAGTGCTTACGAAGTTTTTCAGCCTTGATCATTTCCCAGGAATTCAAAAAAGGAACCCAGGCTTTCCAGGCAGGAATGCCCGCTTTCGGAAAAAGTTTATATAAGCCAAATGCAGGCAGCAATAAAATCAACAGGGAAACGGTTATCAGCACAAGCAGATCAGGAAAACTCATTGGGGAAAATTATAATTGGCGCTAAAATACGAATTGTTACGGGTGAAAAAGTAATGCAGCCGCTAACATAGCATAAAATCAGCATTCCTGCCAACCGTCTGACACAAACCGATTAATGCCCACCGTACTTTAACAAATAGTATATGTTAAACAAGATGCTGTAATACAGCATTGATTTCACGATACCGGTTCATGACCATAAAATGACCGCCACCTTCTATAATGTGGGAGGGATGATCGATTCGGCTGATGGGGAAAATATGATCCTTGTCGCCATGAATTTGGATAAGATCCGCGGGATATTCGGTATTCTTCCAGGTTAATACCTGATGTATTGACCAGCGCAGGTATTCCGGATCCACGGTTTCGCGATACTCGTTGGCAATTCTTTTTTCAGCTTCTGTCTTTGCACCCAGGAAATAGTTTTGAATGGGGCGGAGTTTTTTAATCAGGGGTACTGAGCTGATCTGCCGGCGCGGAAGCAGGGCATCAAGTCTGCACCATCCACAGGCTTTCATCCACAAAGGAAGTTCCTTACCGGATTTTATGCTGGATAATAAGATCACTTTTGAGGGCTTTAGAAATTTGGCCAGTTCGAGGCAAACCATTCCACCAAATGATAAGCCCATTAGCATAGGGTTTTCGTCATCAATTCCCTCAGCTAACCGGAAAGTATAATCACGGAGTGATTCGTTGGGAACAGGTTTCAACCAGCTCAGGTACCGGAAATTTATTCCGGGTACTGAAAGACGTGAAAAGATTCGTTCATCAGCACCCAGACCACTTAAACAATACAGGGTTTTCATGCTATTGACGGGGAAGAACAAAATTCTGAACGTCGTTCGTTGTAATCACTTTACCAGACAAAATTATCAGGCGCTCGACTACATTTCGGAGCTCACGGATATTGCCGGTCCAGTTGTGATCCTGAAGAGCGGCCACCGCTTCGGGGTCGATCTGTTTCTTGGCTATCCCATAGTCGGCGCAGACGTCATTTAAAAATTTATCCACCAGCAGGGGAATATCATCAAGGCGTTCATTCAGAGAGGGCACATGAATGATGATGACACTAAGGCGATGGTACAGGTCAAGTCGGAAGGCCTTCTCCTCTACCTCCTGAAGAAGATCTTTATTGGTTGCGGCAATTACCCGCACATCCACACTGATATCCTTATCTCCGCCAACCCTGGTGATCTTACTCTCCTGTAATGCCCGTAACACTTTAGCCTGGGCGCTGAGGCTCATATCGCCTATCTCATCCAGAAATAATGTTCCTCCGTTAGCCTGTTCAAATTTGCCAATACGCTGTTTAAGGGCGGAGGTAAATGAGCCTTTTTCGTGGCCGAATAATTCACTTTCGATG
>JAEYRC010000117.1 GCA_023409675.1 Bacteroidota bacterium | reverse complement strand
CCATATTGCCGCGCCAGTTCCGGTGCCTGTTCAAGGTCAACTAATTTGAGGTGTAGTTCGGTCAGATAACTTCCCGGTTTTCCCATTATTTTCTGAACAGTGGCCAGCGATGCGAATCCCTGTGTTTTATCGTAATCGATCATTCCCGATTGATACAAGCCCACCACGTTGAGCACAAACCGGTTTCCATTTACGGTCATGATCTGGATCTGATCCCCTGGTTCCACTAAAAGTTTTTCCGCCAGTGCATTGCCCAGAATTATGCTGTTGGGGATATCGCGAAGGTCGGTATAATTGCCTTCAATGACATAATCGGTAAAATGAAACAGCTCGGCCTCCTTTACCGGATCGATACCATTAAGATTTCCGTTGATGTCGATAGATCCTTCCTGAAAGAAAACCGGGGTGGAGAGTTTAGGACTTATTCCCCGAACCCGTGGATCTTCCCGAAGCACCTGCATTACGGCCTGGCTCTGGTAAATATCTTCACGCGAATTGACCGGCTTAACAGAGCGGATCATCGGGTAAAAATCACGGTACTGCTGACTGATCAGAACCGGTTGTTGCGCGTTGGGCCTGATTTCATTGTACAGGCGTACATGCGGGTATCGGTTTAGAATAAGTCCGTCGAGCAGAATATTAAGTCCGGCCATAAAGCCCAGCAGGGAAACAAACATGGTTATACTGAAGGTAACACCAATAGCGGCTACCATTGACTGTCGCCAACGGGCACGCATAAGCGAAACGGCAATTCCCATATTCAGTTTATAGCTCATCGCGACGGTTTATACAGAACCGATTGTTCGGAAATACCGCTCAGAATTTCAACTTTGCGATGATCCCGAAGACCGATTTTAACAGCTATGGTATCGTGCTCATTCTGCAGAACAAATGAATCTTTTACCAGATATTCAGCAGGAATGGTCAGCGTATTTTCGCGCACCCGGGTAATAATATTCGCCTCAACGGAGAGGTTAGGATAGAGTGCCGGAAGTTTGGATATAAATTCAGCTTCAACTGTAAATGCTCTGCTGCGTTCATCCATATAGGGAATTATTTTTGTTACCACCGCATCATATACCTGGTTTCGGTAACTATCCATAGTGATCAGCATACGGGAGCCGATATTTATCAGGCCGATATCATATTCATCTACCTGCAGATCGAGATAGAAGTCATCATAACCACCAATAACGGCCACCGGATTCTGAATAGTGATCATTTCTCCGGGTTCTTTCAGGATTTTATAGATACGTCCATTGATCTTGCTGCGTACGGTATAATCGTTTTCCAGGCTCCGGGAAATCTGAACATCCTTTGCTGCCTGTTCGGCTGCAAAACGAATCTGCCGCTCCAGCTCACTGTACCTCAGGCGGGCGGCCCGGAGTGATTCCTGGGTTGATGAATAGGCCAGCTCGCGTTGTTCCAGTTCCACACGGGTACCAATTTGCTGCTCCCAGAGCCGCTGCTGACGCTCCAGCAATAAAGAATCATTGCGTAGCTTATCCTGAAGCTGGTTGATGGTGGTGCGCAGTTCAAGCAGTTTATCACGGTTAAGATCAACCGAACTGTATTCTCTCGCCAGTCCGGCCTTTTCCAGGTTAAGCCGCGCAGTTTCATTTACCAGTTCAAGAATAACCTGGCCTTTTTTAACCGAATCGCCTTCAGCTACCAGGATGCGGGATATCAGGCCGTTAGCTGGTGCAAACACATCATACTGATCCCGGCTTTTAACCCAGCCTGAAGCGTATACCGATTCAACAATATTCTCCCGTGACGGGGATATGGTTTCCGTTTTTCCCCCGCAGGAAGAAAGGAGCAGGAAGAAGGTAACAATTAGACCTGGGGTTAACGGTTTCAAGCGTAACAATTTTGATTTTGATATTCCGTAAGCAACGGGTCGCTTAGTTTCTTATTCATTATATACAGTACTTAAACGGATTTTCCATAATCCCCTGAAGTCTCCTGATCCATATCCCGTTGCCCGGTCATCGGGATATTTTTCACGAATGGCAAGCAGGGTTTCAGCCCCAATATCCTTATCCGGATCACCATGGCAGGATAAGCAGGCAGGACTGCCGATTTTTATCGGTTTATAAAATATGGCGCTGTCGCTGTTGGTCATAAACACCAATGATTTGGGATCGCGATTGGCGGCAATTGCTTCCATCACCTGTTGTATGGCCATAGAATCGGTATGCGTTCGTACGGCATTCATCGGGTTTCGGTTTTTAGTGGATATCCTTGTAATCTGCACCTTGTTGCCCTGGCTGACCGAATCTGTAATCACAGCGGCATTAAGCTGGCAAAATTCTACCGCATACGCATGTCCACCACGCTCGATGGCAGCAAGTACATTAGTTATAAGCTTTTGCTGCGCGAGAAGTGCGATGGAATCACCCTTTGCCAGCAGTTCATTCTCCGTTAGCTGTATTGGAGATTCATCAGGCTTGCTGCCTGATTCGGCACAGGATATAAGGAATGCCAATGCCAGGGCCATAGCAGGTATACGCATGGTTTTTATACAATTTACTTAAAAATGGGCAACCATAATGGATAAACGTTAAGGCCGACAGCAGTTTTTTTACGTATATTCCGGTTGAGATTAGTCACTGCATCATCCGGTAAACCTGCCCTTATCCAACCGGTTTTACATCATCCTAAAAAAGCTGTTATGCCAAGAGATCCGTTTAAGATCAAGAAATTACTTACCACAAAAAATAATACCTATACCTATTACAGTCTGGCTGAACTTGAAAAGCAGGGTCACAGCATTTCGAGGCTTCCTTTTTCCATTCGAATTCTGCTGGAAAATGCGCTGCGAAATTTTGATGATTTCGCCATCACACGGGAGAATATAGAAACCCTGCTGGGTTGGCAGCCTAAGGGATCCGATAAGGATATTCCCTTTAAGCCTGCCAGAGTACTGATGCAGGACTTCACCGGTGTACCGGCAGTTGTGGATATCGCTTCATTGAGAGCTGAAGTGGCACGGAAGGGCAGAAATCCGGATGAGATGAATCCGCTGATTCCTGTAGATCTGGTAATCGATCACTCGGTGCAGGTCGATTATTTTGGAACGGAATATTCCTACGATAAAAACATGCAGGAGGAATATAAACGCAATAAGGAACGCTACCAGTTCCTGAAATGGGCGCAGAAATCTTTTAATAATTTTAGTGTCGTACCGCCGGGAATGGGTATCTGTCACCAGGTTAATCTTGAATATTTGTCAAAAGGCGTCATCGAACGCAATGGGGAGGTTTTCCCGGATACTTTGGTGGGTACAGACAGCCATACGCCCATGGTCAATGGCATTGGCGTAGTGGCCTGGGGCGTGGGGGGCATTGAAGCCGAAGCCGCTATTCTGGGTCAGCCCATTTATTTTATTATGCCTGAGGTGATCGGACTGAAACTAACCGGAGAACTGCCACCCGGGTCCACTTCTACCGATCTGGTATTAACCATTGCCGAACTTTTGCGAAACTATGGGGTTGTAGGCAAATTTGTTGAGGTTTTTGGAAACGGGCTTGATAATCTCACGGTACCCGACAGGGCAACTATCGGAAATATGTCGCCGGAATTCGGTTGTACAATAACGTATTTTCCGATCGATGATAAAACCCTCGAATACATGCGGAAGAGCAACCGTTCAGAAGCTCAGGTCAAACTGGTGGAAGATTACTGCAAGGCCAACTTGCTGTGGCGAACCGGCTCGGAAGAAATAACTTATACCGATATTGTTGAACTGGATCTTGCCACTGTGGAACCTACCATAGCCGGACCAAAGCGCCCTCAGGATAAAATCTACCTGCGCGACCTTAAGCCTAAATTCATTCACCTGCTCAAAGAAACCTATGGCCGCAAGTATAAGGACACAAAAAGCCTGAGCAACTGGATGGCAGAAGGTGGCAGTCAGCCGATCATGCATCCCGAACCCGAAACAGCATCTGTAACCGAGATTGAAGAAACCGTGGAAAACGGAATGAAGAATGTTTGGGTAACGGTAGGGCACGAAAGCTATCGCCTTTCGGATGGAGCGGTGGTAATAGCGGCCATTACTTCCTGTACCAATACCTCGAATCCATATGTTATGATCGGTGCAGGATTAGTTGCCCGATACGCCCGTGAAAAAGGTCTGGATATTAAACCCTGGGTTAAAACATCACTTGCGCCGGGCTCAAAAGTTGTAACGGATTACCTACAAAAGGCTGATCTGCTCGACGACCTGGAGGCGTTGCAAT
This sequence comes from Bacteroidota bacterium, assembly GCA_023409675.1. Taxonomy (GTDB): domain Bacteria; phylum Bacteroidota; class Bacteroidia; order Chitinophagales; family Chitinophagaceae; genus Flavitalea. The sequence goes on along the minus strand of JAEYRC010000117.1, from coordinate 1,505 downwards.
TTCATGTGGTAGGCTATGGCTGTACATCCTGCATCGGAAATTCGGGTCCGCTGCCGGTAAATGTTGCCCGCGCCGTGGATGAGCATGATATAGTTGTGGCATCGGTTCTTTCCGGCAACCGCAACTTTGAGGCGAGGATTCATCCGCAGGTCAGGATGAATTTCCTGATGTCGCCCATGCTGGTGGTCGCCTATGCGATTGCGGGCAGAATTGATATTGACCTGGTGAATGAACCCATCAGTTATGATCCGAATCTGCAGCCTGTTTATCTGCGTGATATATGGCCCTCACATGAAGCTATAACCGAAGTCATGAATTCGGTACTGTCGGCAGAAGATTTTTCCCGTAATTATGATGATATATTCGAAGGCAATGACATCTGGCAAAGCCTGGAGGTGCCTGATGATAAGTTATATGCCTGGGATGAATCGTCAACTTATATCAAGGAAGCGCCATTCTTTAACAATATTTCTGAAGAAGCTCCGCCACTGCAGGATATACATCAGGCAAGAGTTTTACTTATGCTGGGCAACAGTATAACCACCGATCATATCAGTCCGGCAGGATCCTTCAATGAACACTCTTCCGCAGGCAAGTACCTGATCGGGCGCGGCGTGAAACGGGAAGATTTCAATTCTTACGGATCACGTCGGGGTCATGATGAAGTGATGGTGAGGGGAACCTTCGGCAATGTCCGGATCAAGAACCAACTCGTTAACCGGGAAGGAGGATATACCCGTTATTTACCCGATGGGGAGGAAATGTTTATTTATGATGCTGCTCAACGGTATAAGGCTTCGAATACGCCGCTGGTGGTTCTGGCCGGAAAGGAATATGGCAGCGGATCTTCGCGTGACTGGGCAGCAAAAGGCGTTTTTCTCCTCGGTGTAAAAGCGGTTATTGCTGAGAGTTATGAACGTATCCACCGCAGCAACCTGGTGGGTATGGGTGTATTGCCGTTGCAGTTCAAGCCTGGTGAATCTGCTGTTCAACTCGGACTGAATGGTGAAGAATATTTTACAATTTCAGGTATTGCGCAGGAAATCCATCCGCTGAAGCATCTGGAGGTAATTGCAAAACGGGAGGATGGCATAGAGATTCGCTTTCACGCAATCGCAAGACTTGATTCAAGAATTGAAATTGAATATTACCGTCATGGCGGTATCCTGCAATATGTGCTGCGGCAATTTCTGCAGGAAGATTGATCGTGAATTTCGGGTTAACATTATTTCAACAGGGAATATCCTGTCCCCTGATCATTGGAATTGCATTAATTATTGCGATGGCTGTGCAGGGGTCGCGATCATGTAGGGACAGGGCATGCCTGTCCGCTTTACGATTTGATTCCATTAATTGTTGCAATAATTGTTGCAGACGCGCATAATGTAGGGACAGGGCATGCCCTGTCACCTGTACCCTGTTCGGCGTGATTGTGTTAATTGTTACGTTAGTTATTGCATGGGTTGCGATCATGATGTAGGGACAGGGCATGCCCTGTCCACTGT
>JAEYRC010000215.1 GCA_023409675.1 Bacteroidota bacterium | reverse complement strand
AAGCAGAGGGAGTGAAAATCCCCAAAAAAGATCATGCTGATCGTGCTAAAAACATAATTAATCCAACCCTATAAAACTAAAAAAATAAAAATATTTGGCTAAATCGTGAACTTAGAATACGCAGATTTGGGCGCAGATCTGCGCAGATGAACAGCGAAATTAGCGCAGATGATCAGCGAAATCCGCAAATGAACGGCTAAAAATCTGCGTCAATCCGCTCAAAATCCGCTGAATCTGCGGGAACTTATTTAGCATAAAGAAACTATTGCCCCGCGGAAGCACGACCACCCTCAGCCCAGTTCTCCTGTTTTACTCTTCCACCACCGGCAAAACGGCGTGAAAAATACAGTTCATCAAGGTCACTGATCATAACACCGCGACTGGAAGAAGCATGTGCGAATTTGTTATAACCAAGGTATATACCAACGTGTGTAATCCGGTTGCGTTCTTTGAAGAATACCAGATCTCCTTCCTCAAGATTAGACCGGCTGATCTTTTCACATACTGTAAACTGGTCGCGGGAAGTTCGCGGTAATTTAGCGCCATAGACATCCGCGATAAGAAATGACGTAAAGGCGGAACAGTCAATACCCTTTTTCGTATTCCCACCATAGCGGTAAGGTGTACCATACCATTCATCAATAAACGAATACAAACGGGTATTGGTGATGTCCTCTACAGGAAGATTCATGAGGATGGCATACTTAAATTGCCATGGAGCGATAGTTTCCACCTCAGCGATAGCAGGTGTAACAGACTTTTTGTTACGGGGTTTTTCAGCAGGAGCCAGGGAGATATCATGGTCATGTGCCGGATATTCGATCTTCGGCTGACTGTTCGCAACGGGATTATCCGAAACAGCCTTGCGGAATGCTGAACAACTGCTGAGCAGCAGCAGAACTCCGGAAAGGTAAATAACATGTTTCATGTAGCAATTATTTTTGCCTGCGCAAAGGTATCAAATACATTGCCAAAACGTCGGTGGAAAGATAGGGTTTTTATATTAACCAATTTACAACGAAATTTGCAATTAAATGCTCCGGCATCCGGCCGGAATGAAAACGAACTGCTGCCGGTCACCGGTACATGAACCTGAATATTTTAAGAACTTTAACAGATGCCTGCATTTTCTCATTTACATGTACATACACAATTCTCTCTACTGGACGGTGCTGCCTCCATCCCTTCATTATACAAAAAAGCCGTGGAAGATGGAATGCCCGCGCTTGCTATAACCGATCACGGGAATATGTTTGGCGCATTCGAGTTTGTATCGGAAGCGTATAAACATAAAAATGCTGATGGCACGCCTAAGGTAAAACCGATTATCGGCTGTGAGTTTTATGTGGTTGAAGACCGTACCAGGAAGACCTTTACCAAAGAACAGAAAGACCAGCGCTTTCACCAGGTATTACTGGCAAAGAACAGCATTGGCTATCAAAACCTGATCAAACTGACCTCACTCGGTTATATAGAAGGGTTATATTCCAAATACGCCCGTATCGATAAGCAGCTTATCGAGCGCTATCATGAAGGCCTGATCGCCACCACCTGCTGCATTGGCGCCCATGTTCCGCAAACGATCCTGAAAAGTGGTGAACAGGAGGCAGAAAAGGAATTCAAATGGTGGCTCGATCTGTTTGGAGATGACTTTTATATTGAAATCCAGCGTCATAATATCAAAGAACAGGATATCATTAATGAAATACTGCTGAAGTTTTCAAAAAAATATAATGTACCCGTTATTCCCACAAACGACAGTCATTATACCGATCGTGAAGACTACAACGCCCATGACATCCTGCTTTGCATCAATACCGGCGAAAAAAAGAGCACACCGGGTTATGATGATTTTGTGAATGATGACGTCAACCTGAGAGACCGCCGCTTTAAGTTTCCGAATGACCAGTTTTACTTTAAGACCAAAGCGGAGATGACGGAACTGTTCCGTGATATTCCGGAATCCATCGACAATACCAGTCAGATCGTGGATAAGGTTGAACTGCTGAACCTGAAGAAAGATATCCTTCTTCCCAACTTTCCTATCCCACCAGCCTTCCAGGTTCATGAGGATACGAAACAGAATCAATGGGAATACCTCAGGCATCTTACGTATGAGGGTGCACGTGAGCGGTACAGTGAGATTACAGAAGCCATTCGCGAACGAATCGATTTCGAGTTGTTCACCATCAAAACGATGGGGTTTGCCGGGTACTTTTTAATTGTAAGTGATTTTATCCGTGCCGGTCGTGAGCTCAATGTGTTTGTCGGGCCCGGCCGGGGATCTGCTGCTGGAAGTGTGGTAGCCTATTGCATTGGTATCACCAATATCGATCCGGTTAAATATAACCTGCTCTTCGAACGGTTCCTTAATCCCGACCGTAAGTCGATGCCCGATATTGATACTGACTTCGATGATGAAGGAAGGCAGAAAGTAATTGATTATGTAGTAAAAAAATACGGTAGAAATCAGGTCGCTCAGATCATCACCTATGGCACCATGGCGGCCAAGATGAGTATCAAGGATGTTGCGCGAACCCTTGATCTTCCCCTGCCGGAAGCCAATATGCTGGCAAAGCTTGTCCCGGATAAACCTGGCATTGAATTGCGGCGGGTATTGCATGCTCCACTAACCATCAAGGAAGGTGAAAAATCACTGGAAGAAAAATATGGTGTTGGTCCGGATGACCTCGAAAATGTAAAAAAACTCCGGACAGTCTACCACTCCACAACTCTGGCCAGTGAAGTATTGCATGAAGCGGAACGTCTTGAAGGATCGGTACGCAATACCGGTATTCATGCGGCGGGAATTATTATAGCTCCTACCGACCTGACCGAACTGATACCGGTTTGTACCGCGAAGGATTCCGACCTATGGGTTACACAGATAGAAGGAAGCATCATTGAAGATGCCGGTGTTATCAAAATGGATTTTTTGGGACTGAAAACCCTGTCCATTCTCAAAAACGCGTTAACCCTTATTGAACAGAATCACGGCATCAAAATAGATATTGATACCCTGCCGCTGGATGATGAAAAAACGTTCGCGCTCTACCAACGTGCAGATACCATTGGTACGTTTCAGTTTGAAAGTCCGGGTATGCAAAAATACCTGCGCGACCTTAAGCCCGATAAGTTCGATGACCTCATCGCGATGAACGCCTTGTACCGTCCCGGCCCAATCGCGTATATTCCGAATTACATCAACCGTAAACACGGCCGGGAAGATATTACCTATGACCTGCCAGAGCTGGAAGAAGTACTGAAAGACACCTATGGAATTACCGTATACCAGGAGCAGGTGATGATCCTTGCCCAGGTAATTGGTGGATTCAGTAAAGGGGATGCCGATGTATTGCGGAAGGCCATGGGTAAAAAGCAGAAATCGGTACTCGATAAAATGAAGGCGCAATTCATTGAAGGCGCCACGGCCAAGGGGCATCCGGTAGATGTTCTGAACAAGATCTGGACCGACTGGGAAGCTTTTGCGCAGTACGCGTTCAATAAATCGCATTCAACCTGCTATGCTCTTGTGGCCTATCAGACAGCTTACCTAAAAGCGCACTACCCTGCTGAATATATGGCCGCGGTGCTGAATAACAGTACCGGTAATATAGATAAGATGACTTTCTTCATGGAAGAAAGCAAACGAATGGGCAAAATGGTGCTTGGGCCGGACATTAATGAATCGAAAAAAGGATTTGCCGTCAACAATAAAGGCGAAATCCGCTTCGGACTGGGTGGCCTCAAAGGGGTTGGTGAAGCCGCAGTGGAATGTATCATCGCTGAACGGGATAAGAATGGACCCTTTACG
>JAEYRC010000186.1 GCA_023409675.1 Bacteroidota bacterium | reverse complement strand
GTTCTGCACCGGTGGCGCAATCTGGTCATTTCCTTCTGCAGGTGTGTTATCGTCATCATTGCAGGAAAACATTCCTATTAAGCCTGCAAATGCCAGTATCCTTAATGATTTATGCATAACAGATTTTAAATTAAAACGAAAAAAATCATGCCATTGATAAGGGTAAAATAAATACAATAGGTATTATCCGCCGGTCGAACTATACCACGACTTTGCTATAATTGTTTCAACGGTAAGCATAAAAAAAGCCACCCGAAGGCGGCTTTAAAGCTATATATGAGAAGAAGTATTATCCATTCATGCTGGCCAGGAATTCCATATTATCTTTGGTTCCCCGCATACGTTTCAACAACTCATTCATTGCTTCTTCGGTATTCATATCGGTCAGGTATACCCGAAGCAGATTCATACGCTGCAGCACTTCTTTTTCAAGCAGCAGGTCATCACGGCGGGTAGAAGAGGCAACCAGATCAATTGACGGGAAGATCCTTCTGTTCGCCAGTCGGCGGTCGAGCTGCAATTCCATGTTACCCGTTCCTTTGAATTCTTCAAAGATCACCTCATCCATTTTAGATCCGGTATCAATTAGGGCTGTAGCCAGTATGGTTAATGAACCGCCATGTTCAATCTTCCGCGCAGCTCCGAAGAACTGTTTTGGTTTTTGCATAGCGTTTGCTTCAACACCACCCGACAACACTTTACCAGACGCAGGTGCCACCGTATTATGTGCCCGCGCTAATCTTGTTATAGAATCGAGAAGGATTACAACATCGTGTCCGCATTCAACAAGACGTTTAGCTTTCTGGAGCGCGATCTGAGAAACTTTTACGTGCTTTTCGGCCGGCTCATCAAATGTTGACGCGATAACCTCTGCACGTACATTCCGTTCCATATCTGTAACCTCTTCCGGACGTTCATCAATAAGAACGACCATGAGGTAACATTCCGGATGATTCGCCGCAATAGCATTAGCCACTTCTTTCAGTAAAACGGTTTTACCGGTTTTCGGCTGTGCTACAATAAGTCCGCGCTGACCTTTACCAATAGGGGTAAAAAGGTCCATGATACGGGTACTGTAATTATTGGGCGTCGTAAACAGGTTCAGTCTTTCGAAGGGGAAGAGCGGTGTGAGGTAATCGAAGGGAACCCTGTCGCGTACATCTTCCGGACTTTTATTATTGATGGTTTCTACGCGGAGTAAAGCGAAATATTTTTCCCCTTCTTTGGGAGGCCGTACCGCACCAAGTACGGTATCGCCGGTTTTCAATCCAAACAGTTTGATCTGGCTGGGTGATACATAAATATCATCGGGTGAACTCAGGTAATTGTAATCACTGCTGCGCAGGAAACCATAGCCATCAGGCATCATTTCCAGCACACCTTCCGCGTTGATCACACCATCGAATTCGATATTGAACACGGGTTCACGACGGGTAGGGTAAGACTTCGGTTGCTGATCGCCCTGGGGCTGGTTGCCCTGTGATGCAGCAGGGGCGCTCTGTTCGAGCGGTTGATCATTGTTTTTAATTGGCGGACGAAGAACCTTTTCATTCTTCTTTTCTGGAACCGGTTTTTCAGGCTGTGGCTGTACTTCTGCTTGGGGCTGCGGTTCTTCAGCAACAGGTTCTTCTTCCTGTTTCTTTCTACCGCGCTTGGCAGGTGCAGCTTTTTTCACGGGAGTTTCTTTTCTGGCGGCCTTTTTTGGCTTTTCTTCTTCCGTAATTTCCTTATCACCGCTTTCAACAACAGCTTCTTCCGTAGAATTCGCTGTGGTAGCCTTTACAATGCGTTTTTTCCTGACTTTTTCTTCAGCACCATTGCCTTTATTTTCACTCGCCATAACTGCCTGTTTATCTAAAATTTTATAAATCATTTCCTGTTTGCCCAGTTTTCTGGCATTCGAGATCTTCAACTGCTCAGCGATATCAAGCAGCTCCGGAACGAGCATGTCGTTCAATTGCAGAATGTCGTACATAAAAAAACTTGAGGGTTTACCACTTGATCGAAACAACCAATCCTGGTCCTTTAATAATGCTTTGAAATGAGTTTCCTAAAATAACTGTTGAGTTTCTATTTGAACCGAAAGATTATACTGATGAGCTTTAGAGAGATTTCCGGGATGACTTATCAGCCTAATTCCAGCACAATATTACATCAAATTTGCAAAAACTAAAATATTTGGCGCATACTTTTCATTCAGGCCCGGCAAGTTGCACATTTTTTATAACCTGATACCTTAAAATAGCAGTACCAATAAGGGTTATATTAAATATTATGCCTGCCCCAGGAATTTCTGCGGGAAATGGGAAAATTCAATACCCCGTTTCGCAAATTCATCATATATATTCATCAGGAAAGTTTGCTGCGAATCCATATGTTTATTGAAGTCGGGAGTAAGCTTGATATAAACCACTTCGAATTTTATACTCTGCTCGGTAAAGTTCGACAGATGTGCACGGTCAAATACAACCGTACTGTCGCGGGAAATAATCTCTTTGATCATGCCCGGTATCTGATTCAGCTTTTCCCGATCAGTTTTGTATTTGACGCCAAAATCAAATACAACCCGTCGTTTTTCCATCCGTTTATAATTCTGAATTGTATTTTTTAATAATTCTGAATTCGACATCACCAGTTGTTCTCCTGATAAACTTCTGATCCGCGTTGTTTTGAAGCCCACATGCTCAATGGTTCCGAGATGACCTCCCGCGGCAATGAAATCACCCACCTCGAAAGGTTTATCAAAGAAGATGGCAAAGTAACTGAAAAGGTCGCCCAGTATGACCTGTGCCGCAAGCGCGATCGCTATACCGCCCACACCCAGGGTGGTTATGATTGTAGTAACATTATAGCCCAGGTTATCGAGTAAAAACAAAAAACCGAGTATCCAAACAAATCCTTTCAGAATATTCAGCAGCCCGTTCAGTTGCTGAATTCGAGAGGGTGATTCACCGCGTCTTTTGAGAAAAGAATTGGTAAGCACATGCACCACATGAATAATCAGCCGAACAATAAAATAAATGGAAATGGCCGTCAGCAGTACATTCAGAAACTTTCGCAGCCGGGGATCAAGGTTAAGAGAAAGAACTACCTGGAACGCAACCATAAAATACAAAAAAGGTACTACGAAGCGCTGAATGGTACTGATGATCACATCATCAAATCTAAAACTTGTTTTATCCGCCAGCTTTTTAAGGCGTGTTAGCACTACGGTTCGAATCACCCGCAGCACCAGCAATGCTACAAGAATACCGCCGGCTGCAATAAGATAGGCTCTTAAGGTATTACCCCAATAAATTTCATCCATAAATAACCTGATTATTATTAAATCTTAGGG
>JAEYRC010000033.1 GCA_023409675.1 Bacteroidota bacterium | reverse complement strand
CTTCAGCCGCATACTCCTTTTTATTATCCCGAGTTTACCAATGAGCTTCATTATGAATGTGAGCTGGTATTGCGCATTTCCAAGAACGGGAAATATATCCAGGAGAAATTTGCCAACAAGTATTACGATGCCATTACCGCCGGCATCGATTTTACGGCCCGGGATATTCAGAATGAATTGAAAGAAAAGGGGCTTCCCTGGGAAAAGGCCAAAGCCTGGGATAATTCAGCCGTTGTGGGTAAATGGATACCTTTTCAGAACCTCAAATCCAAAAAAGATATCGACTTCTGTCTTTACAAGAATAAAGAACTGGTACAGCAGGGTAATTCCAACCTGATGATTCATAGTTTTGATCAGATTGTATCGTACATATCAAATTACTTCTCCGTAAACATCGGAGATCTCATCTTTACCGGTACACCGGCAGGTGTGGGTGAATGTGTGGTAGGTGATGAACTGGAACTTTTCCTGGAAGATGAGAGCCTTCTCGAACTAGAGATCAAATAAGCAAAATAGATCACTACAAGGAGCCTTCCCAACGTCTGACCGGGAAGGCTTTTTTATTTATTTTCCGCAGGATATCTCGCTATTTTTGCGCTAATAGTGCCATATGATCAGACAGGAAATTTTACTGAATGCCTACCGGCTCATGTGTACTGCCCGGGCCATGGCAGCGATTTATGAAGAAAACCGGAATAGCTGCCGCTATGTTCACTCAACCTCCCGCGGACATGAAGCCATTCAACTCGCTGCCGCACTGCAATTGTTGAATACCGACTGGGTTAGTCCCTATTATCGCGACGACGCCCTTTTATTAGGACTGGGTTTCAGTCCCTATGAACTCATGTGCCAGTTGCTGGCCAAAGCAGACGACCGCTTTACCGGAGGCCGTTCTTATTATTGCCATCCCAATTCCAAAGACAGTATAAAACCAACCATTATCCATCAGAGCAGCGCTACCGGTATGCAGGCGATCCCTACCACCGGCATTGCGCAGGGCATAAAATTTCTGGAAACGATTCAATCACCAAAACTAAAAAAAGGTGCTGCCGGTGAAAATCCTGTGGTGATCTGTTCCATTGGTGATGCAAGCCTGACGGAAGGTGAGGTGAGCGAAGCTTTCCAGTTCGCCGTGCTCAAGGAACTACCTATAATCTTTCTGGTGCAGGATAACGATTGGGGAATCAGTGTTGCTTCGAGCGAAGCAAGGGTGATGGATGCGGTTACCTATGCCCGTGGTTTTCCCGGACTGAAAGCGATTAAGATAAACGGCAGTGACTTTGAAGAGGCCTACCTTACCCTGGAAGAAGCGATAGGTGAAGTGCGCGATACCCGTAGGCCCTGGCTTATCCAGGCGATGGTTCCCCTGCTGGGGCATCATACCAGCGGAGTTAGAAAAGAATTTTACCGCACTGCCGATGACCTTGAAGCAGCGGCAAAAAGAGACCCGGTTATTTTGTTCCACCATTCCCTGCTGCAGCAGGGTATTAATTCGGAAACACTGGATACCATTAATTCAGAAGCTATTCAACATGTACAGCAGGATTTCGAGCGGGCAATGGCTGCTCCGGAGCCCGACAGGGCATCAGCTGCAACGCATGTTTTTGTGCCTACGCCGGTGACAACGGAAAGCGGCAAGCGCGATGCCGGTGGGGAGAAGATCATGATGGTGGATGCCGCATTGTTTGCGATACGGGAAATAATGCAGGATAATCCGGAAGCCTTACTATACGGACAGGATGTAGGCCGGCGGCTCGGCGGCGTTTTCCGTGAGGCGGCAACGCTGGCTTCGCTGTTTGGCGATGAACGGGTGTTCAATACCGCCATACAGGAAGCCTATATTATCGGTTCTACGGTGGGTATGTCTGCCGTTGGATTGAAACCCATTGTTGAAGTACAGTTTGCAGATTACATCTACCCGGGATTTAATCAACTGGTAACGGAAATATCAAAATCCGCGTACCTGAGTTGCGGGAAGTTTCCGGTGCAGGTGCTGATACGGGTGCCCATCGGCGCGTATGGTGGCGGAGGACCCTATCATAGCGGAAGTATTGAAAGTACCTTGCTTTCGATAAAGGGCATCAAAGTGGTGTATCCCTCCAATGCCGCGGATATGAAAGGACTGATGAAAGCCGCATTTTAAGACCCCAACCCGGTGGTTATGCTGGAACATAAAGGGCTTTACTGGAGTAAGGTGCCCGGCACTGCAGCGGCAAGAACACCCGAACCCGATCGCGGTTATACTATTCCGTTAGGTAAGGCCGCTATAGCGCTGAGTGCCGATCCGGTTAAGCTGGAGCAGGGTGAAACCTGCTGCGTTATAACCTATGGCATGGGTGTACACTGGGCGTTGAATGCCGCTGAATCGTTCAGGGGAATGGTGGAGGTGGTGGATCTGCGAAGCCTTTATCCGCTGGATGAAGATCTCGTATATACGACAGTGCGGAAGCACGGCAAATGCCTGGTGCTGACGGAAGAACAGCAGACCAATAGTTTTGCTGAATCACTTGCAGGCAGAATTTCCCTGCATTGTTTTCAATACCTCGATGCCCCGGTTGATATTCTGGGTGCCGCGGATGTTCCGGCCATTCCCATGAACATTCAGCTCGAACAGGAACTGCTTCCCGGAGTAGAAAAAGTAGCTGCCCGGATTTCGCGTTTACTGCAGGGTTGATGTTCAGTAAAAGTAAGTAGGCCTGAAATCAGCTTTGGGCGGGTGCATGATCCCGATAAGCAGGTCATACAGGTCGCGATCGCGGTTATTGAAGCGGAACTCTGTTTCCTTAACATGAAGGTAAATGGTTGAGGCATTTAACCCCCTGAATTTAACCATCCTGGAGCGCATCATCGACCAGAAATTATCCAGTTCATCATAAGTTGCCCGGGTAGGATGCCGGTCGTTACCCTGCAGTTTCAACAGGCGTGCGGTTTTAAAATCTATAATGCCCTGTATGGTATCCAGCCTGCGGTGCTGAAGGATGGTCTGATGTCCATTGATCATTCCCCTGTTC
>JAEYRC010000357.1 GCA_023409675.1 Bacteroidota bacterium | reverse complement strand
CAATACTTCCCCGCGATTTTTTTAATTCATCCAACGCGTGATGCGCTATCAGGTAATAATGCACGAGGTTATTGTGCAGCGATTGCATGAATCGTTCATAACTGCCATTTTCCAACCCTACCCCATCGTTAACGCCGGCATTGTTAACCAGCCCGTCGATGCGCCCGTATTGCCGTACAACGGTGGCAACCGCTTCCGCGCATTGTACAGGATCAGCTAATTCAACAGGTACCTGTCCAGCCAGTAGATTACGAGCCTGTAGTTTATGCACCAGGGCAAGATTATCCCCTTCATTTCTGCCCAGGATAACCGGCTGCGCGCCCTCTTCCGCAAGTAGCGTGGTGATTCCTTCACCAATTCCTTTGGCCCCGCCGGTAACGAGAATAACTTTATCCTGAAGCTTAAGGTTCATGTTTGTCGATTGTATAGGCGTAAGGTTTTTAAAAATACAAATGTTATCGGGCTTTCAGGCTGAACAACAATTTGGGCGTGCCCCTTCGGGTCGGGCTATCCGCTTCAAGTCCTCATTCCGCTCCGTTGCACTCCGCTTCATTGCGGGCTTTCCGCTCCTATCCCTCACGCGAAACAGCCATTCACTCAGAAATCAAAATCTTTACCCATACTATAGCTTTTACCGGCCTGGGTTTTAAATGTTTTGGTTTTTCCCCTATAGCTAATGGTGCAGGGTTTTCCTTTCAGTGAGGTAATGGTGAGGCTGCTGAGGGCGCCATCTTTCCAGGTAAATGCGAGTTCAAAGGCGCCGCGGGCCCGCAGTCCGCTAACCGACCCGCTTTGCCATGCTGTGGGAAGGGCAGGCAAAATGCTTATGTCGCGATGCGACTGTAGCAGCATTTCAGCCACTCCTGCAGATCCTCCAAAATTTCCATCGATCTGAAACGGCGGGTGATCATCAAACAGGTTTTTTTGGGTGCTCTTCTGCAACAAAAGCTCTATATGCCGGTAGGCTTCATCACCATTCAGCAGGCGGGCATAAAAGTTAATCATCCATGCGCGGCTCCAGCCGGTGTGACCGCCACCATATTGCAGTCGCCGTTCAATTGTTTTCGCTGCGGCCTCAAAGAGTTCAGGTGTTTCGGGGGTAATCTGCGATCCCGGATGCAATCCGTATAGCTGCGAGATATGCCGGTGCCCTTTTTCCGCTTCATCATAATCTTCTATCCATTCCTGAATTATTCCAAAGCGCTTACTCACCTTTACCGGCGGCAGTTTTTGCAGGGTGGCCTCAAGACTTCGCAGGTACCGTTTATCTTCATTAAGAATCTTACCAGCCTGTAACATGGACCCATATAATTCCCTTATGATCTGAATATCCATTGTCGGCGCATAGGTTAGCTGATCAGTGCCACCACCGGGAAGAATAAACGCGTTTTCCGGCGACATCGACGGCGCAGTCACCAGGCGGCCCTGCTTATCTTCAATTAAAAAATCCTGAATGAAGGCCACGGCTTCTTTCATAACCGGATAAGCCCTGTCGCTCAGGAAACGCTCATCGCCGGTAAACCGGTAATGCTCCCACAGATGTGTACACAACCATGCAGCCGACATCGGAGATGTTCCCCATAATATTCCGGAAATAATACCTGTTTTTCCGAAGATATCCGTGGCATGGTGCATGGTCCATCCGCCTGCACCATACATCTCCCGGGCAGTAATCCGACCGGGTACGCGGTAATGGTCAATGAAGTTTACCAGCGGTTTCATGGTTTCCGGCAGATTCCAAACATCTGCCGGCCAGTAATTCATTTGCAGGTTGATATTGGTATGGTAATCTGAACTCCAGGGAGCAGCATAATGATCATTCCATATGCCCTGCAAATTTGCCGGAAGCACCCCCGGTTTTCTAGAACTGCTCATCAGCAGATACCGGCCATACTGCGTGTAGAGCGCAATCAGCTGATCATCCTTTTCTCCCTGCTTTACCGCCTCCAGGCGCTTGTCAGTGGGTATATGCGATCTGTCGGTATCGCCTAACCGCAGTTGTACGCGGTTAAACATTTCCTGAAATTCTTCCAGGTGCCGCTGGCGAAGTTCAGCGTCTGTACGACGAACCGCTGCAGCGAGCAGCTTTTCGGTTTCATTACGGGTATTGATACGCCTGTCCCAGTTCAGCAGGGCGAAGTTATAATCGGTAACCGCCGTGAATACAACCCGAACAGAATCTGTGCCCTCGAAATACAGTGTATTATTCGCTGACCGGGTTTTTCCACCGGCTGCATCAAGTTGAAGTGCCGCATGAAATTTCATATTCATGCCACCCCTGCCAGTAAGTGAATCTGAAATGTCAATGATTTGTCCCGATAAAAGAAGCTGATTATCGCTAACCGCCACCACCGAAGCATCACGGGACCGGCTAAGCGCTATTTTTCCCGACACTGCGCCGGGCTGATCAGCGCTGATGGTAAGTACCAGGCAATTATCGGGGGCTGAGGCATACAGGCTGCGCTGAAAACGTATGCCATTTTGTTCATAACGTATTGTAATAATTCCGGTGCTGATATCGAGGGAGCGTGAATAATTCGATACTTGTCCCTGCGCCCCGAATTCGAGCAGCAGATCTCCCAGGGTCTGGTATGACCTGAAATCGGAAGGCGTGGCAAGCATGTGCCGGGTGGCGAGCTGGTGCGCGGCATTGTTTTCACCATTGAGCAGCATCTGCTGTATTTTCGGTAAGTTAGCCCGGGCGCCGGGGTTATTGTTGTCGAACCTCGATCCGCCCCATAAACTTTCTTCATTGAGCTGAATACGTTCCTGCTGAACCCCTCCAAACATCATTGCGCCGAGGCGGCCATTACCTACCGGTAAAGCTTCCACCCATGCCGTTGCCGGCGACTGGTACCACAGAGTCAGTGTGCTGTCCTGCGCTGTTGTCAGTACAGGAAGATAAATGCAAAAAAATAGTATTATGCGCTTCATTCGGATTTATTCTGCTTTTCAGGGGCAGTAACTTTTACCCAGTCGACCAGCACCCGCACATTACCTGCTTTTATTTTATCGACCGACTCCTGCGGAATGCCCAGGTAGGGTTCACGAATACCATTTTGTCCGTGCGGATAAGAGCCCCCCACGGCAAAATTCAGAATCAGGTGCTGCGGATCATCAAAAACCCATTTCCCTTTTTCTTCAACCATTGATTTGGTAATGGTATAGTATTCATTACCGTCAACACTGAAGATCAAACTATCAGGGGTCCATTCCACCGCATATACATGCCAGTTAGAAACCGGGTTCTTTACTGCAAAGCTGTCGGCCCTAAAAAACGCGTCTGCACCCGAATAGCCAGGGCCATGCAGAGCTGAATTGGTCCATTCATTCTGCCCCACATATTCCATGATGTCGATCTCCCCGGTCTGTGGCCAGTCGCCGTTTCCAAGCATCCACCAGGCAGGCCAGAACCCTTTGCCTTCGGTGATTTTCAAACGCGCTTCCGCCTTCCCATAGGTAAAATGAAACTTGTCGCGGGTATGTATCCTGCCGGAAATAAAATCAAACTTCTGTCCGTCAGCGGTAATGAAATCCTTACTGTATCGGGGGTGCAGGGCCAGCGCTCCGTTTTCCGCGCCTTCCGCGTTAGCGCTGTCGACGATATATATTGTCACTGCAGAATCTACATATGCCTGGTTTTCATTGTTAAAGACCTGACCGGTAATGAGTACATTCCATTTACTGGTATCCAGTTTACTTTCGCTAAAGTCATCAAAAAAAAGAACCATCGGATCGTCATTCCGTTGCGATGGCGCCTCCGGTGGCGCTTCACCGCAGGAAGCAAGCAGGGATACAAATGCCAGGGAGCTGAAACTGTTGCGCAGGTTAATGGGCATAGAGCTAAGATTTATTTGTGGTTCGAATGGTGGTAGTGCCACCGCCGTCGAGGGTTAAGTTTACAGGAGTATTGGTTTTCCAGGCTCCGCGGGTAAAGTCTGGAACATCAACGGATCGAGATTTTTTCGCTATCGATGCTTCACTCAATGGGCCGATCGCGCTCCATAAGGCGGCATCATACACATCCTGATCCAGTGGAAGTCCGTTTCGCAGACAATCGATAAGGCGCCAATCCATGATAAAATCCATTCCGCCATGACCACCAATTTTTTTGGCGATTTCTCCTACATGTTTAACGATGGGTGGGGTGTATTCCGCTTCCATACGCGCCAATTCCTCTTTAGTGCTCCAGTTATGACCAAAGGATATGCGCTGCGGACCCGGCCATTTGCGCGCCATACCTTTCGTACCGCTGATCAGGTGAATACGTGAATACGGCCTTGGTGTGGTTACATCGTGCTGTATCATTATGGTCCGGCCCTTTTCGGTGCGGATGAGAGTCGTATTCATATTACCGCGGTAATTTTTTCCGACAAATTCGTTGTAAAAGTCATCTTTTGAAGCCAGCTCTGCAGCCATCTCTCCCATCATCATATCCGCCGATGACATCGATACCAGGTGATCCATCTTATCACCACGGTTTATATTCATGCACTGCGCCACAGGACCGAGTCCGTGTGTCGGGTACAGGCTACCGTTACGTCCGATATTTTCACGCAAGCGCCACATATCGGTATAACCCTTTTTAGAAAAGTTCAGGTCGCGAAGATCATGAATATAAGCGCCTTCGGCATGAACTATTTCTCCAAAAAGCCCGTTGCGGGCCATATTCAGCGTCAGCAGTTCGAAAAAATCGTAACAGCAGTTTTCCAGCATCATGCAGTGCTTCCGCGTTTTTTCGCTGGTTTCCACCAGGTCCCAACACTCTTTAAGGGTTACCGCTGCAGGAACTTCCACCGCTACATGTTTACCGTTGCGCATGGCGTAGAGCGCCATAGGAGTATGCAGGCTCCATGGCGTACAGATATAAACCAGGTCGAGTATATCTGATTCTACCATGGCCTTCCATCCTTCCGCTCCGGAATATTCTTTAGCTTTTGGCCTTCCGGCCTTTTCCAGGATTGATTGCGCTGCCGATGCCCGTTCAGGAAGTTTATCACAAAGCGCCACGATTTCCACCCCATCGATATTTGCCATTCTTTCCACCGCTCCGGGACCACGCATACCCAGCCCGATAAACCCTATCCGCACGGTTTCCAGCTTCGGTGCCGCGTAACCGCACATATTAAAGCGTTGCTCTTTCCCGGATATTCCGTTCAAAGGGTCAGTATAGAGGTCATTTGGCGGTGTAAATGCGGGTAATGCCGTTAATGAACCTGCACCCAGCGTCAGGTTGCGCAGGAATTTTCTTCTATCAGTAGCCATAACTCATAAATTAATTTCGGTTCAATTTACGACTTTCGGCATGTCTAATACCCGATCGCCGGATGAAGTTTTTTTTCAGTCCGATGATCGGCAGCAATTTGATGTTGTTATTGTACCAGGAATGGAATATTTGCTGTGGCTACATTGTTGTTTCCATCAGTGACATAAACAAAGATCCGGTATTCACCGGGAGTAGTGGGTATATGAAGTACCGCCTTACCGGAATGCATACCCGTAAACGCGTCGCGAATGGTAGCAGGCCGGTCTTCCCGGTCGCCTCCTTCACCAACCTTGGTAGGTTCTGCCAATAACTCCCACCGGTAATTCAGGGAGTCATTATCGGGATCCATAACATTAACCAGTGCTTCGGCGCGGGACCCGGCTTTCAGTATAATATTATCCGTAGCTTTTTTACGGTCAAGCTGCAGCGAATAGAGGTGTGGTGCACGGTTTTCAGGCCATTTGCCCGACCACAGGAACTGCATCACATCAATCACCTCTGATTCTTCCCCCTGCTCGGTAATCAAGCCATACCAGGTGGGTGTTCGCTCCTGTTTCTGTCCCCATAAAAAAACATACGATCCGATGCATTGCTGCCTGTCGCGGTTCATGGAATATTCGTACCGGCGTTTGTATACGGCGGCTTTCTCGCTGCTGGTTTCTTCGATCGGTCTTTTCCATGAGGTGAGTAAACCTTCCCAATGCCCTGTAGGCCCCCATTCGGTAACCATATAAGCGCCATCCCAGCCCGCATTCCGAATCATCGCCGGAAGATTTTCGAGGGGAGCGTATACATTAATT